>NZ_JBIRGD010000019.1:0-189493 GCF_044327805.1 Streptomyces sp. NPDC018019
CCCGGAGCCGTTCCACCTCCCCGAGCCTCATACCTGCCAGCATGCTCCTGGTCAGCCACGATCGGCAGAGCTAACGAAGCACTACTAGGCCGTGTCTTTCGGATCATCCTGGGCCCGCGGCGCCCGTCACGCCGTCGGCCGCGGTGCCGTCAGCTCCTCGCTCAGCCACCCGAAGGCCGCCGGGTACATCCGCGTCCACGTCCCGTAGTTGTGGCCGCCGGTCGGCAGCACCAGGGTGCGGACCCGGGTGCGGGTGCCCTCGGCGGCCTTCTTGAAGCGCTCGATGTTGGCGGGCGGGCTGATCGGGTCCTGTGCCGAGGTCGCCAGGAACAGCCCGACGTCGGCCCGGGCGTGCCGGACCAGCCACTGCGGGCTGTTGCGCTGCCGCAGCGCCGGGTCGGTGAGCACGTCCGGGTCGCCGGTCAGCGGGTCGGGGTCGAAGGCCACGCCCGCGCCGAACGTCTTCGGGTACTGCAACGGCAGCTTGGCCGCGCAGAACCCGCCGGTGGAGAACCCCAGCAGCCCCCAGTTCTTCGGCCCCGGCGCGGTACGGAAGTGGTGGCTGATCAGGTCCGTGACGTCGGTCGCGAGCCAGGTCGCGGTCTTGCGGTGCGGGGTGTCGGTGCAGTCCGTGTCCACGCTGCCCGGGTTGACGACCGGCATGGCGAGGATGAAGGGGTGGGCGCCGCCGCCGTCCACGAGCTGCTGGAGGTCCCCGGGCATACCGCCCTGTTCGAGCCAGGACTGCGGTGAGCCGGGCACGCCGTGCAGCAGCATCACGACCGGGAACCTGGTCTTCCGGTACGCCGGATCGTCGTACTGCGGCGGTGTCCAGACCATCACCTGGCCGGACAGGTGGGACTTCGCGCCGCGGAAGTAGGTGTCCTTGATGCCGTTCGGGCCGTCGTTGAACTTGGCGCGCCCGACCGGCGGCCCGGGCATCGCGACCGCGTCCTGTTCGGTGCCCAGCAGGTCGTCCCAGGAGGCGTAGAGGCCGTAGCTGTTGTTGATGGCGACCGCGACGACGCAGATGGCGGTGAGCTGGCACCCGACGATCAGCAGGACACGGGTCAGCCAGCGCAGGGGCCGCGGCCCCCGGGCCCTCCCCCACAACAGCAGCGTGGCGAGGACGGCGAGGACCGTCGCGATCACCAGCACCACGAAGAACGGGGTTCCGGTCAGGCTCATCCGCCTCCCCTTCCAGCGCTCGTACCACCCCCGACGGTACGTGACACGCCCTCCCGCGCCCCGGGGCCGGGTCCGCGCGCCGGACGGTTTCCGCCGCGCGGACCCGCCGGCGCGTCAGGGCAGCGCCGGCTTGCCGGTGGTGTGCAGCCAGGTGTGGAAGAGGTCACCGAGCCGCTGTCCGGAGACCTTCTCCGCCAGTGCGATGAACTGCCCGGTGTCCGCGTTGCCGTAGCGGTGCTGCTTCGTCCACGCGGGCAGCAGCTTGAAGAACGCCCGGTCGCCGATCCGCTCGCGCAGCACCTGGAGCGTCATCGCGCCGCGTGTGTAGACCGCCCGGTCCAGCATGGTGTCCCGCTGCGGGTCGCCGATCTCAATCTTCCAGAAGGCGGACTCGGCGGGGCGCGCCGCGTAGGCCGCGCGGAAGGCGTCGTACGCCGTCCGGGTGCCCTTGTGCTCGTCCCACAGCCACTGCGCGTACGAGGCGAAGCCCTCGTTGAGCCAGATGTGCCGCCAGTCGCGGGGCGTGACCGAGTCGCCGAACCACTGGTGGGCGACCTCGTGGACGATGGTCGTCTCGCTGCGGACGGCCGAGTAGACCGGCTTGGTCTGGGTCTCCAGGGAGAACCCCGCCTCCGGCATGTCGTCGACGATCGCGCCGGTCTCCTCGAAGGGGTACGGGCCGAAGACCTTCGACCAGTGGTCGGTCGCCGCGGCGGTGATGCCGTAGACGTCGACGTTTCCGGTGGGCAGCCGGGGGTCGGTGGCGACGTAGATCGGGACGCCGCCGGGGGTGGTGCCCGTGCGGACGGTGAACCTCCCGATGGTGGCGGTGGCCAGGTACGTCGCCATCGGCTTGCGCTCCCGCCAGTGGAAGTACGAGCGCCCGTCCTCGTCGTGGCGGTCGACCAGCCGCCCGTTGGAGACGCCGGTCAGGCCCTGGGGCGTGTCGATGCGGATGTCGTACGTGGCCTTGTCGCTCGGATGGTCGCTGGAGGGGAACCAGGTGGACGCGGCGTTGGGCTCGCAGGCCACGAAGACCCCGTCGTCGGTCTTCATCCAGCCGTAGTCCGAGCCGAAGACGATGGGACCGCCGAGCGGCTGCGGCACGCCTCCGTAGACGACCTCGACGGTGAAGCGCTCCCCCTCCTCCAGGGGCCGGCGCGGGGTGACGGTGATCTCGTCGCCGGAGCGGGAGAACTTCGCGCGTCTGCCGTCCACCTCGATCGAGGTGATCTCCAGCTGCTGGAGGTCGAGGTGGAAGGAGCCGAGGTCCTGGGTGGCGCGGGCGGTCAGCCCGGTGCGGCCGTCGAGCCGGCCGGTGCCGGGCGCGTAGCTGACACCGAGGTCGTAGTGGAGGGCGTCGAAGCCGCCGTTGCCGAGGTTCGGGAAGTACGGGTCACCGACGCCCGGGGCGCCGGGCGAGGCGGCGGGGGCCGCGGCGAGGGTGAACGCGGCGGCCACCGCCGTGGCGAGGGGGAGCGGACGAGCGCGGCGACGTGCTGGACGGGAGAGTGCCATGAGCCTTCCCTTCGAACACACGGATGTCGTCTGGTGAACAACCGCGCCGACTCTGCACTCTTCTGTCGTTTTTCACGCCTGACTTTGCCAACTCGTCATGCCACTCGGACCAGTTGACGTCTCACCCGGACTGCTTTCCGGCCACGTAGAGGATCTTGCGGCAGGCGTCCTCGTCCACGGTGTCGGTCAGCTTGCGGCCCTCGACGCCGTGCGCCGCGATCAGCCGCAGGCCGGCCGCGGCCAGCTGCCGGCGCACCGTGGCGTCGGAGTGGTGGTGGTACAGGTGCCGGGAGGACACCCGGCGCCAGCCGTCGTCGCCGGTGCGCGCGAAGTAGTCGTGGGTGACGTCCACGACCGTGTCCGGCCCGGCCGGTACGGGTCCGCCGCGCCACACGTCGAACCGGCCGTCGCGGTCCATGACCTTGGTGACCGCGTAGTCGCGCCGGAAGCTGCCCAGCGTCGTCATGTCGAAGACGAGCACACCGCCGTCCGCCAGCTGCCGCCCCAGGCCCGCGAAGGCGGCGGCGAGCTCCGCGCCGCCGGACAGATAGGCCAGCGGCTCGCCCATGCACGTGACGACGTCGAAGGAGCCGAGGTCCGGCAGGTCCCGCAGGTCGGCGACGACGAACGGGGTGCCGGCCGCCTCCGGCTTGGCCCGGGCCGCCTCGATCATCCGCGGCGAGAGGTCGCAGCCGGTGACCGTGTACCCGAGGTGGTCGCGCAGGGCGAGGGTGCCGCGGCCGGTGCCGCATCCCGCGTCCAGCAGCCGGGTGCCGCCCGAGCCGTACCGCTCGACGAGCTTGCGGTAGAAGGTGACCCAGCGCAGCAGGTACGGGTCCTCGACGATGGTGTCGTAGTCCGCCGCGACGGCCTCGTAAGCGGCCAGCGCGGGGTCGGGGACCGTGGTTTCGCCGTCTTCGGGCTGCGCGGACAAGGGCTCCACCTCTCCTGGGGCCGGCCGGCGGGCGCCGCCGGGGCGCGCTCGAATCTATGGTCGGCAAACCCGCCGGTCAAGGGCGGTACGGGAGCGCCGGAAGGGCCCCGTACCGGCCCTCCCGCCCGGCCCGCCCCGGCTCGGCTCACCCTTCGCCGCCCCCGGCGTCCGCGGTCTTCTCGGGGGCGCTCTCCCGCGCGTCGTCCGGCGCGTTCTCCGGGTGGTGGCAGGCCACCTTGTGGCCGGTGCGCAGCGCCGCCAGCGGCGGCTCGGTGGTCGTGCACACCTCGGTCGCCTTCCAGCAGCGGGTACGGAACCGGCAGCCCGAGGGCGGGTCGATCGGCGACGGCACGTCGCCCTTGAGCAGGATGCGGTCGCGCTGGGTGCGCCGCTTCGGGTCGGGCACCGGCACGGCGGACAGCAGCGCCTTCGTGTACGGGTGCATCGGCGTCTCGTAGAGCGCCTTGCGGTCGGCCAGCTCCACGATCTTGCCCAGGTACATCACCGCGATCCGGTCCGAGACGTGCCGGATGACGGACAGGTCGTGCGCGATGATGACGTAGGTCAGGCCCAGTTCGTCCTGGAGGTCGTCCATCAGGTTGACGACCTGCGCCTGGATGGAGACGTCCAGCGCGGAGACCGGCTCGTCGGCGACCACCAGCTTCGGCTTGAGGGCCAGCGCCCGCGCGATGCCGATGCGCTGCCGCTGGCCGCCGGAGAACTCGTGCGGATAGCGGTTGTAGTGCTCCGGGCTCAGGCCCACCAGCTCCAGCAGCCGCTGCACCTCCTTCTTCACACCGCCCTCGGGCTCGACGCCCTGGAGGCGGAAGGGGGTGCCGACGATGCCGCCGATGGTGTGCCGCGGGTTCAGCGATCCGTACGGATCCTGGAAGATCATCTGTACGTCGCGGCGCATCGGGCGCAGCCGGGCCGACGACAGATGGGTGATGTCCCGGCCCTCGAACTTGATGGTGCCGCCGGTGGGCTCGTCCAGCCGGGTGATCAGCCGGCCCATCGTCGACTTGCCGCAGCCGGACTCGCCGACCACGCCCAGGGTCTCCCCCGGCCGCACCTCGAAGTCGATGCCGTCGACCGCCTGCACCGCCCCGACCTGCCGCTTGAGCAGGCCCTTGGTGATCGGGAAGTGCCGTACCAGCCCGCGCACCCTCAGCAGCGGCGCGTCCGCGGCGCTCTCGTCCGTCGTCCCGGCGGTGATGCCGGTCTCCTCAGTCTCGGTCACAGCTTCGGCGCAATCTCTTCGGTCCAGATCCGCGCCCGCTCCTCCGGCGCCAGGTGGCACGCGGCGAAGTGGCCTCCCCCGCCGGCTACGCCCTCATTGGCGGGGGTGCCCCCACTGTCGACCTCGCGCAGTTCGGGGCGGACGGTGCGGGTCAGGTCGTCCGCGGGGATGTCCGCGTACGGGCAGCGGGGGTTGAAGGCACAGCCGGACGGGACGTTGATCAGGCTGGGCGGCGATCCCTTGACCGGGATCAGGCGGTCGGTCTGCTCCCGGTCGATGCGCGGCATCGACCCCAGCAGGCCCCAGGTGTACGGGTGCTGCGGCTCGGAGAAGACCCGCTCCGCCGGGCCGCGCTCCACGCACCGGCCGCCGTACATCACCAGCAGCTGGTCCGCCAGCTCGGCGACCACCCCCAGGTCGTGGGTGATGATGATGACCGCGGAGCCGAACTCCTTCTGGAGGTCGCGGATCAGGTCCAGGATCTGGGCCTGCACGGTCACGTCCAGGGCGGTGGTCGGCTCGTCGGCGATCAGCAGTTCCGGGTTGTTGACCAGCGCCATGGCGATCATCGCGCGCTGGCGCATGCCGCCGGAGAACTGGTGCGGGTGGTCGTCCACCCGCTTGTCGGGCTGCGGGATGCCCACCCGGTCCAGCATCTCGACCGCCCGCTTGCGCGCGGTCTTCTTGTCCACGTCGTGGTGGACCCGGTACGCCTCCACGATCTGGCTGCCGACCGTGTAGTACGGGTGCAGCGCGGACAGCGGGTCCTGGAAGATCATCGCCATCTCGCGGCCCCGCAGCCGGCGCACCTCGTCCGGGTCGGCGCCGACCAGCTCCTTGCCGTCCAGCCAGATCTCGCCCGACATGTTCACCTTGCTGCGCTGCTGCCGGGAGGCCCGGTGCAGGCCCATGACGGCGAGCGAGGTGACCGACTTGCCGGAGCCGGACTCGCCGACGATGCCGAGGGTACGGCCCTTCTCCAGGCTGAAGGAGAGGCCGTCCACCGACTTCACCAGGCCGTCGTCGGTGGGGAAGTGCACTCTCAGGTCGCGCACTTCGAGGAAGGCGGTGGGCGCTCCGGCGCCGGCCGGTGCCGGAGCGCCGGCCGTGGCCCCCGTCCGGGGCAGGCCGGCGGAGGCGGCGGGCGGCCCGTCGGCGGTGGTGTCCGGGACGGAGGGTCCGGCGCGGTGGCCGGCGGTGGAATCTGGGGAGTCGGTCACGACAGCCTCACCCGCGGGTCGACGGCGGCGTACAGAACGTCCACCACCAGGTTGCAAATGACGATGAAGAACGCGGCGAGCAAGGTGACGCCGAGGATGTTCGGCAGGTCGTTGGCGTTGATCGCCTCGACGGCGAACGCGCCCACGCCCTTGAGCGAGAAGACCTGTTCGGTGATGAGCGCCCCGCCGAGCAGCAAGCCGACGTCCATGCCGAAGACCGTGATGATCGGGGTGAGCGCGGCACGCAGACCGTGGCGCACCACGACCTTGCGCTCGCCCAGTCCCTTGGCCCGCGCGGTACGGATGTAGTCCTCGCTCAGCGTCTCCAGCATGCTCGCTCTGGTCAGGCGGGCATAGAGGGCGGAGTAGAGGAAGGCCAGGGTGACCCAGGGCAGTACCAGCGTCTGGGCCCAGAGGAACGGGTCCTCGAACAGCGGTACGTAGTCGCTGCGCTCGAAGACCGGCCACTGATAGGTGAACAGGGCCAGGGCCAGCGCGCCGGTGAAGAACATCGGCAGCGAGACACCGGCCAGCGCGACGCCCATCGCCATCCGGTCGAAGACCGAACCGGGGCGCAGCGCGGAGAGCACACCGGTGGCGACACCGGAGACCACCCACACCACGGCCGCGCCGGCGGCGAGCGAGACGGTCACCGGGAGCCGGGTCTGGATCTCCGGCCAGACCTCCAGGTGGGTCTTGAAGGAGTAGCCGAAGCACGGCACGTTGCACGTGGCGGGCTCCGGGCCGAATTTGTATTCGACGCCGGTGAAGATGCCCTTGAGGAAGTCCCAGTACTGCACGAAGACCGGCTTGTCGAAGCCGAGGTTCTTCTTCACCGCGGCGATGTCCGCGGCCGACGGGGCCTTTCCGATGTACTGCCCGGCCAACTGGTCGGCGGTCTGTCCGGCCAGTTTCGGCAGCACGAAGAAGATGCCGAAGGTGACCGCGCTGACGATCAGCAGCAGAATCACCGCGCTGATCAACCTGCGGAGGATGTACGCGAACACGGGACTGCGGCGTCGGCACCGCGGGCCGGACCGGCCGGCCCGCGGAAGCCCTTGCCTTCACCTGCCTTTCGGGGCTGCTACTTCTTGACGCCGATGTTGAGGTAGTCGTACTCACCGCTGTAGGCGGAGGTGGAGACCAGGTTGGTGGCCTTCGGCGAGCGGTACAGCAGGATCTTGAAGTAGGTCAGCGGGACGATGACGGCCTGCTCCATCGTCTTCTTGTCGATCTCCGCGTAGTCCTTCTCGCGCTGCGCCTTGTCGCTGGTGGCGATGGCGTCGTCGAGCAGCTTGTTGATCGTCTCGTCGTCCAGCTCGGAGAGGTTGGAGTTGCCGGACTTCTGGATCGCCTTGCCGTTGACGATCTGGTTGAGGTAACCGAAGCCGGTCGGGTAGTCCGAGCCCCACTGCATCATCATCAGGCCGACCTTGTTGCGCTTGGTGAACTCCGGCACACCCGCGTAGTCCGAGAAGTACTTGCCGCTCGGGTAGGTCTGGATCTTGGCGTTGATGCCGATCTTCTTCAGCGAGTTGATCACCGAGGTCGCCGCGTCCACCTCGTCCTGGCGGTCGCTGCGGGCGGTGATGACGGTGCTCACGTTGCCGGCGCCGCACGCCTGCCACTGCTTCTTGGCCTCGGTCAGGTCGAGGTTCTCACCGTTGTACTTCTGCGGGTACATGTCGAACTTCTGGTAGCCGGCGAGGTCGGTGGGCAGCACCGTGGTGGCGATGTCACCGCGGATCGGCCCGCCCTGCGCGGTCTGCACGGCCTTCTTGTCGATCGCGTACTGCACGGCCTTACGGCACTCGATCTTGTCGAACGGCGCGACCTTGGGGTTGATCGCCACGTAGGACAGGCGCTGGCCGAGCGCGTTGTCGGTGTTGGCCTTCTCCTTGGGGTTGGTCAGGAGCTGGGCCTGGGTCTGGGCGTCCACCCCGCGCCCGGCCATGTCGATGTGGGTGTTGCCCGCCTTCAGGTCCTTGTCGATCGTCGACTGGGCGACCTTCATGTTGAGCACGATCTTGTCCGGCAGCTGCTTGCGCAGCGGGTCGGTCTTGGGGTCCCAGTGCGGGTTGCGGACGAGGACGACCTTCTTGCCCTCCTCGTAGGTGTCGAACTTGTAGCTGCCGGAGGAGGCGATGTTCTTGGTGTAGTCCGCGCCCTTGTCCCTGGCCTGCGGCACCGGCGCCGTCTGCGGGGCGCTGACCAGGTAGTCGAACTCGGCGAAGGGCTGCTTGAGGTGGAAGACGATCGTCTGGTCGTCCGGCGTCTCGATGGACTTCAGGCCCTCCGGGCTCTTGTCCTTGTACGGCCCCTTGTACCCGCCCTCGTTGTCCTTGAGGTAGGTCTGGAAGTAGTTCGGGCCGAGCGAGAGGACGTCGCGCGCGAAGTTGCTGCGCTCCACCGCGTACTTGACGTCCTTCGAGGTGATCGGCTTGCCGTCGTCGTACTTGAGACCCTTGCGGATCTTGTACGTCCAGGTCTTGTTGCCGTCGCTGGACTTGCCCATCGACTCCGCCAGGTCGGGCGCCAGCTCGTTGCCCTTGGGGCCGGGGCCCGGCTTGAAGGTGGTGAGCGCACGCGCGTACAGGCGGCTGAAGTTCCAGACGTAGGCGTAGTACGTGTTGCCCGGGTCGTAGGACTCCGGGGCGTCGCTCATCGCGTAGGTGAGGGTGCCGCCCTTCTCGTCCGAGGCGTTGACGATGCCCTTGGTGGCGGCGTTCGCCTCCGAGGAGCCGCCGCGCGAGCTCTTGCCGCTGCAGCCGGACAGCAGGAGGCCCGCACTGGTGAGGGCCGCGATCGCCGCGACCGGGACTGACCTTCGCATAATGGTCGGTTTCCCCTTCGTTGGTCGGAAACTTGGGTGGGGGCCGGCCGGGCGGACGCGCCCGGCGGAGTCAGCGGCTGCGCGGGTCCAGCGCGTCCCTGAGGCCGTCACCGAGGAGGTTGAACGCCAGCACGGTGATGAAGATCGCGAGACCGGGGACGATCATGTACTGGGGATCGACCTCGTAGTACTTGACCGCCTGGTTGAGCATGCCGCCCCAGGACGCCTGGGGCGGCTGGATGCCGACGCCCAGGAAGCTCAGCGCCGCCTCGAAGAGGATGTTGGAGGGGATCAGCAGCGTCGAGTAGACGATGATCGGGCCCACCAGGTTCGGCAGCAGCTCCCGGAAGAGGATGAACGGGCCGCGGGCGCCCATGCCGCGCGCGGCGTCCACGAACTCCCGCTCGCGCAGCGACAGCGTCTGGGCCCGCACGATGCGGCCCATGTACGGCCAGTTGAAGAAACCGATCACGAAGATCAGGACCGAGATGTGCAGCGGCAGCCCTTCGAGCCCGAAGGCGCCGCCCTGGAGCGAGGCGGAGATGGCGATGGCGAACAGCAGCAGCGGGAAGGCCAGGAAGACGTCCATCAGCCGGCTGATCAGCGCGTCCACCCGGCCCCGGTAGAAGCCGGCCACCACGCCGAGCACGGTGCCGATGGCCACCGACAGCAGCGTCGCGCCGAACGCCACGATCAGCGAGACCCAGGAGCCCTCCAGCACCCGCGCGAACAGGTCCCGGCCGAACTTGGGGTCCACGCCGAACGGGTGGTCCCAGCTCATGCCGCCGAAGTCACCCGTGGGCAGGGTGGTGTTGGGGTCGATGAGGTCCTGGTTCGGGCTGTTGGGGTCCAGGCCCAGCCAGGACTGGATCGGCCGGGACAGCGCCGCGACCACGATGAGCAGGATGACAACGATGGCACCCGCTACCGCGACCTTGTCGCGCCGGAAGCGCAGCAGGGCGATCTGGCCGAGCGAGCGCCCTTCGATCTTCTTGCTCTCGACGCCTTCCAGCACCGCTTCCGGCTGCGCTTCGGCAGCCGCCCCGGTGGTCTCGATCGGTGCGGTCACGGTGCCTTTGACCCCTCTCGGCCGGCGCCGCCGGCCCATGCGCGCCGCGGTCAGCGGCCTGGTTCACATCACTGGTGCGAGTAGTGCGTCTGGTGCATCTGGAGCAACTGGGAGAAATCTGAAACAGCTGGAGCAACTGGTGCAGGTAGTGCGAGCGTTGCGGAGACAGGTGTTGCAGGTGTTGCCGATGGTGCAGATGCCGCGGAGTGTCACGCGACTGACGAGCGGATGGAACTCACGTGCGACGGAGCCGAAGCCCTCTGCTGCGGGAGTCTTCATCCGAGTCGCGATCACTCACCAGCCCTGGCCGGGAATGGATGCGCAACTGTGATGTGAACCACGGACTACCGTTATACGGACATCCGCCGCGACTGAGCGGACCACGAGGCCCGGAACGGGCGTCAACACCCGGGCGCGGCAGGCGGTTTGGGGCCGTTACGGCGAGAAAAGCACCGGTACGGAGAAGAATGGACCGGTGCGACGGGGAACGGACCGGTACGGCGGGGTCAGTACGGGCGCGGGTAGCCGTATCCGTACGACGGCGCCGGGGCGGGCGCGGGCACCGGGCCCGCCGCATAGGCGTCCCGGTCGAAGAACGGCCGCGCGTTGGCCCGCATCCACATACCGACCGGGTCGTACTCGTCGTTCATCGCGACCGTCGAGACGGGCAGTCCCTCCGGCACCGCGCCGATGGACTGCTGGATCATCAACCGCACCGAGTCCACCGCCGGTTGGCCGGTGTCGTACAGGTCCAGGCCGATGGCCAGGTACGGCGCGCCGAGGGCGGGCTGCACCCAGGCCCGGCGCAGCGAACGCACCGCGGGCGTGCGGTGCGCGTTCTGCCCCAGCAGGGCGTAGAACTGCGGGATCTCGATGGCCGGTTCGGTGATCCGCAGCGGCCCGGCCGGCAGCCGGTCCAGGCCGCCCGCGATGCGCCGCAGGTCCAGCCACGGGATGCCGACGCCGCCACCGGGGGCGTGCGGGTTGAGCCACAGGCCCCAGCGGTCCGGGAAGAGGGTGGCCGCGATGTCGCGCCCGTAGACGACCTCGTGGGCGCGGTTCCAGCCGCTGGCGGCGAGTTCGGGGGCGGAGGTCACGCACGGCGCGTAGCCGAGGCCGTCGACCTCCATGTTGCCGTACTGCGCATCGGGCGAACCGGCCTGGCCGTGCCAGAGCAGCATCCAGACCTGACCGGCGGCGAGCGCCTGAAGCAGCGCCTCGTAGGCGTCGTACCGACCGGGCGAGACCTGCTGCAGCATCTGCTCGACCTGCCCGGCAGCCGCTCCCTGATGCGCACCCGCGCTCACGTGGTCCGTCCCTTCCTGTCGGCAGGCACGTGGGGTACGCCTGCCGGTTGCGACACCAGCTTAGAGCCTGCGTCCGGACCCCGGTCGGATCAGCACACGCCGCTCGCGCTCAGGGGACACGGCCCGGACGGGCGGACCGGGACGCGGCCCTGCGCGGTACGGGGCGGTGTACGGCACCGGCCGCTACACGTGCTCGCGGGAGTAGAAGGGGCGGACCCGCTCCAGCATCCAGTCGGCGACCGGGTCGCCCTGTGCGAGGTCCAGCATGACCAGTTGGACGGGCCAGCTCAGCGGCGCCCCGCCGAGGGCCCGCCCGAGCGCCCCGGTCACGGCGTCCCGTACGGCCGGGTCGTGCGGCGTGACGGCCGCGGCGTCCACCTGGACGCCGACGAACAGCGCGGGCGCGTCCCCCTCGACGCTGGCCAGCGCGCGGCGCGCGGTGACCACGAAACCCGCGGCCGAGAACTCCAGCCCGGCGGCGGCCAGGAAGTCCACCGGCTCCTCCTGCCAGTCCGGCTCGAACAGCCGGACCCGGGCGCCGCTCGGCGCGCCGGGGTGGTCGAGGCGGCCGGTCCGGCACAGCTCGGCCACCGCGTCCGGCGGCAGCGGCACGCCGACCGTGCCCTCCGGGTTGACCGCGATGCCCAGCAGCGGGGGCAGCCCGCGCGCGAACTCGGCGGCCGGCGCGACGGTGCAGGACAGGTGCGGCCCGGCCACCTTCAGGAACTCCTGCTCGGAGCTGAAGACCGGTACGTACGCGGCCGAGCCGATCTCGACGGTGGGCAGGTCGAGGCCCGGCCGGCCCGGGCCGGCGCTCTCCGGGCCGCCGCCCTTGGGCAGCGGCACCCATATTCGGCTGCGCCCCAGCACCTCGATGATGCGGGCGCCCGCGCCGGGCGTGCCCACCGAGGCGGCGAGCACCTCCTCCAGTTCGTTGGCGGGCCACCCCAGCTGCGGAATGCCCTGCTCCGGAAAGTCCATGTCCACCCACCCGCTCCGTACCGCGCACTACTCGGTCGACGACCCTAACGCCAGCAGGCGGCAGGCGGCCTGCTGCGTCCGGATGACCACCGAACGCGCGCGAGCGGTTGCGGACCGTGCACACCGCTCCGAAGGTGGCTCCTGGGTGATCTTGCCCAGCCGTTCCTACAGAAAGGCACCTCTCCTGATGGCAACGCACCGGACCGTCCCCGCCCTCGTCAGCGCGGCCACCGTCGGCGCCCTCGTCCTCGGCGCCACGGCCACCGCGACCGCGGCGGACGGCCCCAAGTCCCACGAGCGCAACCAGAGCGTCATCGTCGACGACATCGGCCGGCTGGCCGACGCCACGGCCGAGCTGGCCGAGAAGTCCGCCGAGAGCCGCGGCCACTCCGTGCAGGTCAGGGCCGCGCGCACCCGTCTGGACACCGTCCTGGCGGACGCCCAGCGGCTGGCGGAGATCCTGAACAAGGACTCCGACCGCACGGTGTCCGCCGACACCGTACGGCTGGGCCGGGTGTCGCAGGAACTGCGCGTGAAGGTGGACGAGCTGACGGGGCGCCGGGCCCCGGAGCCGGGAGACGCCGACGCGGCGAGCACCCCCCGGCTGACCGAGTCGGTCGCCCGGTCCGTCACCGACATCTTCACGATCCTGGGCATCGACAAGCTGGTGGGCGACGTGCAGCGGCAGCCGGCCGCCGAAGCCCCGCGGCAGCAGCCCGCCAACCGGCCCGTCGCGCAGCCGGCCGGCCAGGCCGCCGACGCCGACGAGACGGCCGAGCAGCCCGCGGCCCAGCCGAAGGCGCCGACCAGCGACCCGCAGCCGCCCGCCGACGCGCCGCAGCAGCCCGCCGCCGAGGCCCCCCGGCAGCAGCCCGCCGAGGCACAGCAGCGGCCGGCCGCTGAGGCGCCCCGGCAGCAGCCCGCGGAAGCCCCCCAGCAGCAGGGCGCCGGCTCGCTGCTCAACTCGGTGCTGTCGCTGCCGGCGGTGCTCATCAAGGCCCTGGGTCTCTGAATCGGCCCGGCACCCAGCGTCCGGAGGAGGCGCAGATGCGGGAGATACGCCACAGTCAGGACCGGTAATGACACGGGCCGTACGGAATTCCGTACGGCCCGTCAGACATACGGCGCGCTGTTCACCACGACCCGTCAGGCATGCGGCGCCCGGCTCACCACAACCCGTCGGACGCCCCGCACCCGGCTCACCACGGCCCGTCGGACATGCGGCATTCGGATCACCACGACCCGTCAGGTGAGCAGCACCCGGATCACTCGAAGCCGATCCGGCGCAGCGCGCCCGCGGCCGGCCGGTCCAGCAGGACGGCCGAGGTGAAGCCCGCGGGCAGCCGGGCGGTCCGGGCGCGGGCGGTCAGCCGCCGTACCGCGCGCCGGTGCCGGGCGAAGGCGTAGCCGGAGACGCCGCGCCCGCGCGACCGCTGGCCGGTGAGCGCGACCTCGGGCGGTACGTCCAGCAGCATCAGATGCAGCCCGCGACCGCCGCGCCGCGCCTCGCGCGCGAGCCAGCGGCGCACCCACGCGAGCGTGCCGCAGTCGTGCACCACCACGCTGCCGCCGGAGCGCAGCGCCCGCCGCAGCCCCAGATAGTGGGAGGCCCGGACCAGCGGCCGGTACAGCGCGTACGGCAGCCGGCGCAGCCTGCCGCGCTCCCAGCGCTCCCGTACGTCCTGCGAGTCGATGCGGTGCACGGCGGTGCCCCGCTGGTCGAGGGCGGGCACCACCCGGAGCATCAGCGTGCTCTTGCCGCTGCCCGGCAGGCCGGAGACCACCACCACGTCGCCCGCCGCGAAGTGCATCTCGGTCACGGCGGGACGGTCCCGCAGATCGACGACGTCCACCGCCGACGCGGCCACCGCCCCGGCCGCCACCACGGCCCGGCCCCGGCCGGGACGGACCACCCCGTGCGGCAGCCGCAGGGGCCCCGGCACGGCGGCCGGGGTCGGTTCCGGGACGCAGCCCGGGGGCACGCCTCCCGGACTCGTCGCGAATGCGGCTTGCCTGTGCACCGTGATCGCCCCTCCCGGTCCGGTGATGTCCGTCCCCTTACCCCGCAGAGTGTCAAGAAAAGGTAATGCGCTCAAGCAAACGGCCTGATCCGTCCGGCCGTCGGCCGCCACCGCGACCACGCCCCGAACACCGGTACGACCTTGGCTCCTGTATCCGGCGATCCCGTGCAATGATGTGCGCGCCGAGTGCGGGACCGCGCCTCACCGTGCGCGTCCCCGTACGGGTGCCACGCTCAGCCAACTGCATACCGGCCGCTTGAATCCGCGCGGGAGAGTCCCCGGCCGCCACGGCGGGGCGCCGAAGGAGCAAGTCCTCCCTTGAATCTCTCAGGCCCCGATACCGCGCGGGCGAGGCAGATCTGAAAAGCGGGCCGCCGTGGTGTGGCTCCACCCAAGGTGCAAACCGGGACCGGTGACGGCCTTCCGGTGAACCTCTCAGGTTCCGATGACAGATGGGGAGACCGTCCTGTCACCCATGCCCGGGAGCCCCACCATGACCCAAGCCCCTCGCCGGACCGCGCTGGACGCCACGCACCGCGCCCTCGGCGCGACCATGACCGACTTCGCCGGCTGGGACATGCCGCTGCGCTACGGCAGCGAGCGTGACGAGCACGTCGCCGTCCGTACCCGCGCCGGCCTCTTCGACCTCTCCCACATGGGCGAGATCACCGTCACCGGCCCGCGCGCCGCCGACCTGCTGGACTTCGCGCTGGTCGGCAACATCGGCGGGGTGGCCGTCGGCCGCGCCCGCTACACGATGATCTGCGACGCCGAGGGCGGCATCCTGGACGACCTGATCGTCTACCGCCTCGGCGAGACCGAGTACATGGTCGTCGCCAACGCCGCCAACGCCCAGGTCGTGCTGGACGCGCTCACCGAGCGGGCGAGCGGCTTCGAGGCCGAGGTCCGCGACGACCGGGACGCCTACGCGCTGCTCGCCGTCCAGGGACCCGAGTCGCCCGGCATCCTCAAGAGCCTCACCGACGCCGGCCTGGACGGCCTGAAGTACTACGCCGGGCTGCCCGGCACCGTGGCGGGAGTACCGGCGCTGATCGCCCGTACGGGGTACACCGGCGAGGACGGCTTCGAGCTGTTCGTCCGCCCGGCCGACGCGCCCGCGCTCTGGGAGGCGCTGACCGCGGCGGGCAAGGACGCCGGCCTGGTGCCCTGCGGCCTGTCCTGCCGGGACACCCTGCGCCTGGAGGCCGGCATGCCGCTGTACGGGCATGAGCTGACCACGGACACCACCCCGTTCGACGCCGGCCTGGGCCGGGTCGTGAAGTTCGAGAAGACGACGAACGGCGGGGACTTCGTGGGCCGCGCCGCCCTGGAGGCGGCCCGGGACCGCGCCGAGACCCGGCCGCCGCGCAAGCTGGTCGGGCTGATCGCCGAGGGCCGCCGCGTGCCGCGCGCCGGATACCCGGTCGTGGGCCCGGAGGGCACCGTCATCGGCGAGGTCACCTCCGGTGCCCCCTCGCCCACCCTCGGCAAGCCCATCGCCATGGCGTACGTGGACGCCGCGCACGCCGCGCCCGGTACGGCCGGTGTGGCGGTGGACATCCGCGGCACCCACGAGCCGTACGAGGTCGTGGCGCTGCCCTTCTACAAGCGCCGGAAGTGACCCGCGTACCGCCGTCCCCGCCACGCTTCCGTCTCATCCATCAAGACCCCTGCACCGAGCCGGCCCCCGCATCCAGGAGAATCAAGACATGAACAACCCCCAGCAGCTGCGCTACAGCAAGGAGCACGAGTGGCTGTCGGCCGCCGAGGAGGGCGTTTCGACGATCGGCATCACCGAGCACGCCGCCAATGCGCTCGGTGACGTCGTCTTCGTGCAGCTCCCCGCGGTCGGTGACACGGTCACGGCGGGCGAGACCTGCGGTGAGCTGGAGTCGACCAAGTCCGTCAGCGATCTCTACTCCCCCGTCACCGGGGAGGTCGCGGAGATCAACGAGGATGTCGTCAACGACCCCTCGCTGGTGAACACCGCCCCCTTCGAGGGCGGCTGGCTGTTCAAGGTGAAGGTGAGCGACGAGCCGGACGACCTGCTCACGGCCGACGAGTACACCGCCTTCACCGGCTGACCCGCCCACCCGCCGCCCGGCGGGGCCGTGCGCCCCGCGAACCCCAGGAAGAGTCATGTCCCTTCTGAACAGCTCCCTCCACGAGCTCGACCCCGACGTCGCCGCCGCCGTCGACGCCGAGCTCCACCGCCAGCAGTCCACCCTCGAAATGATCGCGTCGGAGAACTTCGCCCCGGCCGCCGTCATGGAGGCCCAGGGCTCGGTCCTCACCAACAAGTACGCCGAGGGCTACCCGGGCCGCCGCTACTACGGCGGCTGCGAGCACGTCGACGTGGTCGAGCGGATCGCCATCGACCGCATCAAGGCGCTCTTCGGCGCCGAGGCGGCCAACGTGCAGCCGCACTCCGGTGCGCAGGCCAACGCCGCCGCGATGTTCGCGCTGCTCAAGCCGGGCGACACGATCATGGGGCTGAACCTCGCGCACGGCGGGCACCTGACCCACGGCATGAAGATCAACTTCTCCGGCAAGCTCTACAACGTGGTGCCCTACCACGTGGACGACGAGACCGGCCAGGTCGACATGGGCGAGGTCGAGCGCCTGGCCAAGGAGACCCGTCCGCAGCTGATCGTGGCCGGCTGGTCGGCGTACCCGCGGCAGCTGGACTTCGCGGCGTTCCGCCGGATCGCCGACGAGGTCGGCGCGTACCTGATGGTCGACATGGCGCACTTCGCCGGTCTGGTCGCGGCCGGGCTGCACCCCAACCCGGTGCCGCACGCCCACGTCGTGACCACCACCACGCACAAGACCCTCGGCGGTCCGCGCGGCGGTGTGATCCTGTCCACCCAGGAGCTCGCCAAGAAGATCAACTCGGCGGTCTTCCCCGGTCAGCAGGGCGGCCCGCTGGAGCACGTCATCGCGGCGAAGGCGGTCTCCTTCAAGGTCGCGGCGAGCGAGGAGTTCAAGGAGCGCCAGCAGCGCACGCTGGAGGGCGCCCGCATCCTCGCCGAGCGCCTGACGCAGTCCGACGTGACCGAGGCGGGCGTCTCCGTGCTGTCCGGCGGCACCGACGTGCACCTGGTCCTGGTGGACCTGCGCAACAGCGAGCTGGACGGCCAGCAGGCCGAGGACCGCCTCCACGAGGTCGGCATCACGGTCAACCGCAACGCCGTCCCGAACGACCCGCGGCCCCCGATGGTCACCTCCGGCCTGCGGATCGGCACCCCGGCGCTGGCCACCCGCGGCTTCCGGGCGGAGGACTTCCGTGAGGTCGCCGACATCATCGCCGAGGCGCTGAAGCCGTCGTACGACGCCGACGCGCTCAAGGCCCGGGTGACCACCCTGGCCGGCAAGCACCCGCTGTACCCGTCGCTGTGACCCGCGCCACGCGGCCTTCGGCAGCGCGCCGGTACGGCGCGTCCGCCGCGGCCGTGTGACGCGTTTCATGAAGTGCGCCCCGTGAGGTGCCGCCGAGGCGGCGCCCGCGGGCGAACAGGCCGTACGTCCGGGGTCGTTGACTCCGGACGTACGGCTTTTCCGTCCGCCTTACGGTGATTTCCCGCGACATACGCTGACTACGGCCCCTCCATGGCGCGGGGCCCTTCGCACCACACCAGGGACGGAACACGCACGGCATGGACATGAGCGCGGGCAACCGCAAGGGGATCGGCCTCTTCGCCCTCATCATGATCGGCATCGGTTCGATCTTCGGCTCCGGCTGGCTCTTCGGGGCCGGCGCGGCCGCCCAGGTGGCGGGGCCCGCGGCGCTGGTGGCCTGGGTCATCGGCGCCGTCTTCATCGGCATGATCGCGATGTGCTACGCGGAGGTCGGCTCCGCGTACCCGATCCCCGGCGGCATGGCCCGCTACGGCCACCTCTCGCACGGGCCGGTGCTCGGCTTCCTGACCGGCTGGGCGGTGTGGATCGCGACCGCCTCGCTGATCCCCATCGAGTCCATCGCCGCCACCCAGTACATGGCGTCCTGGAGCTACGACTGGGCCCGTGACCTGGTCGACCCGGCGAACGGGCACCTGACCGCGACGGGCCTGGGCGTGGCGCTGGTGCTGACCTTCGCCCTGTGGCTGACCTGCTACTGGTCGGTCCAGCTGCTGGCCCGCGCGAACACCGTGCTGACCCTGGTGAAGTTCGCCATCCCGGTGCTCGCCGTGGCCGCGCTGGTCGCCTCCGGGTTCCACACCTCGAACTTCACCGCGCACGGCGGCTTCACCCCGTACGGCTGGCCGGCCGTGCTGACCGCGGTGACCACCTGCGGCGTGGTCTTCGCCTTCAACGGCTTCCAGGCCGTGATCAACCTCGGCGGGGCCGCGAAGAACCCCGGCCGGGCGATTCCGGTCGCGCTGGTCGGCGCGCT
Source organism: Streptomyces sp. NPDC018019 (assembly GCF_044327805.1). Taxonomy (NCBI): domain Bacteria; kingdom Bacillati; phylum Actinomycetota; class Actinomycetes; order Kitasatosporales; family Streptomycetaceae; genus Streptomyces; species Streptomyces sp. NPDC018019. The sequence continues at coordinate 18,705 of NZ_JBIRGD010000019.1, forward strand.
CTCGCTGGGCCTGGTGATCTACCTCGCCCTCCAGGCCGCGTTCCTCGGCGCGGTACCGCCGGAGCAGCTCGCGCAGAGCGGCGGCTGGCACGGCGTGAACTTCAGCTCGCCCTTCGCCGACCTGGCCAAGGTATTGATGCTGCACTGGGTCGTCACGCTGCTCCAGTTCGGCGCCTTCATCTCGCCGGCCGGCTCCAACATCGCCAACGTCGCGTCCGCCGCGTACATGGTCCAGAACCTCGCCGAAACCCGCTTCTTCCCCCGGAAGCTGGCCACCGTGCACCCCCGGTACGGGACCGCCCGCCCCGCGATGTGGCTCAACCTCGCCTTCTCGGTCCTGCTGCTGGTCACCGTCGGCCACAGCTGGCACGCGCTGGCCAGTGTGATCTCGGCCGCCATGGTCATCTCGTACCTCATCGGCCCGATCGCGGTGGGCGTCTTCCGGCGGACCAGGCCGAACCTGCCGCGCCCGTTCCGGCTGCCCGCCGCGGGCGTCCTCGCCCCGCTGACCTTCGCCTTCGCGGCCTGCGCGCTGTACTGGTCGAAGTGGCCGGACACCGGCAAGGTCGCGCTGCTGACGCTGGTGGCCGCACCGGTGGCGGCGGTGGTGCTGCGGCGCCGCGGCCGGCGGGACCTGCGCCGGCAGTTCGCGCCCGCCTGGTGGCTGGTCGGCTTCCTGGCCTGGATGTCCGTCCTGTCCGCACTGGGCAGCCCGGACTTCGGCGGCCACGGCGTGCTCCCCGGCGGCGTGGACATCGCGCTGGTGGCGCTCTCCGCCGTCGCCTTCTACTTCTGGGCCGTACGGGCCGGGGTGCACGCCCACCGGGTGGGGCTGCTGGAACCGGATGCGGTGCTGGACGGGGAGCCGGTGGCGGAGGTTCCGGCGCAGGGCGGTGCCCCGGTGGCCGGTGGTGCTGCGGTGCGGGACGGGGGCCCGGTGACCGGCGACGCTCCGGTGCCGGAAGGGGGTCCGGTGCCGGACCGCGGTGCGGTGCCGGACCGCGACGCGGTGCTGGACGGCGGGAGCGCCCCCGCTGCGTCGTCTGCCGTTGCACCGGAGGACAACCGTCCGACCGCCTCCGTCTGAGAGTCTGTCCGCCGTCCGGGTTAGGCTCGACAGTCGGCGCAGAAACGTACCTTCCGTTTCGTCCGCCCCTTTGCTCCACCGTCCACCACGAGCAGACAAGGGAGTCCGCCACCGTGGCCATCTCCGTCTTCGACCTCTTCTCCATCGGCATCGGCCCGTCCAGCTCCCACACGGTCGGCCCGATGCGCGCCGCCCGTATGTTCGTCGGGCGCCTCAAGAAGGACGGGCTGCTCGCGCAGACGACGGCGGTACGGGCCGAGCTCTTCGGCTCGCTCGGCGCCACCGGCCACGGCCACGGCACCCCCAAGGCCGTCCTGCTCGGCCTGGAGGGCCACTCCCCCCGTACCGTCGACGTGGAGACGGCCGACGACGAGGTCGAGCGGATCCGCAGGAGCGGCCGGCTGCGGCTGCTCGGGGCGGAGATAGGCAGCGACCACGAGATCGACTTCGACGAGTCGACCGAGCTGATCCTGCACCGCCGCCGCTCCCTGCCGTACCACGCCAACGGCATGACCCTGTTCGCGTACGACGCGGCCGGCGCGCCCCTCCTGGAGAAGACCTACTACTCCGTCGGCGGCGGCTTCGTCGTCGACGAGGACGCGGTCGGCGAGGACCGCATCAAGCTGGACGACACGGTGCTGAAGTACCCCTTCCGTACCGGCGACGAGCTGCTGCGCCTCTCCCGCGAGACCGGTCTGTCCATCTCCGCGCTCATGCTGGAGAACGAGAAGGCGTGGCGCACGGAGGACGAGATCCGCGCCGGGCTGCTGGAGATCTGGCAGGTCATGCAGTCGTGCGTGTCCCGGGGCCTGTCCCGGGAAGGCATCCTGCCCGGCGGCCTCAAGGTCCGCCGCCGCGCCGCCAACGGCGCCCGCGCCCTGCGCGCCGAGGGCCACCCCGAGACCCACTCGATGGAGTGGACCACCCTCTACGCGATGGCCGTCAACGAGGAGAACGCGGCCGGCGGCCGGGTCGTCACCGCCCCCACCAACGGCGCGGCCGGCATCATCCCCGCCGTCCTGCACTACTACATGAACTTCGTGCCCGGCGCGGACGAGGACGGCGTGGTCCGCTTCCTGCTCGCCGCGTCCGCCATCGGCATGCTCTTCAAGGAGAACGCCTCCATCTCCGGCGCCGAGGTCGGCTGCCAGGGCGAGGTCGGCTCGGCCTGCTCCATGGCGGCCGGCGGCCTGGCGGAGGTCCTCGGCGGCTCCCCCGAGCAGGTCGAGAACGCCGCCGAGATCGGCATGGAACACAACCTCGGCCTGACCTGCGACCCGGTCGGCGGCCTCGTCCAGATCCCGTGCATCGAACGCAACGGCATGGCGGCGGTGAAGGCCGTCACCGCCGCCCGCATGTCGCTGCGCGGCGACGGCCGCCACCACGTCTCCCTCGACAAGGTCATCAAGACCATGAAGGAGACGGGCGCCGACATGAGCGTCAAGTACAAGGAGACGGCCCGGGGCGGGCTGGCGGTCAACATCATCGAGTGCTGAGGACTCTTCGGATCCGGTTTTCCGGGGACCGGCCCTACCTGGGCCGACGCCCGGCCCAGCCGTCGCCGTACGGGCGTACGCGTCGCGCGCCGTCGGCACGATGGGGGCGGCCTAGGCGCAGACCTTCTGCACCTCCCGCAGGAAGGTGGGCCAGTCCGGTATCCGGTGGCCGTGTCCGGCGCTTTCCAGGCTGATCCGCAGGGTCGTCCGCAGCGGCCACGGCGAGCGCATGATCGCCTCGTTGCGGCGGGCGAGCCGGGTCAGCTCCGCCGAGGTGGGCATCCGGTCGCTCTTCTCGCCGTTGCACTTCCGGTGGGCGACGGCCAGGTTCCACAGCGTGTCCAGATCGGGGCCGCGCCAGCCGCCGACGCTCTCGAAACGCTTCATGAGCGCGTGCGGGAAGACGTGGTCGACGGCGATCGGATCGGCCGGTCCGATCGGCTCGGTGCAGATGTGGCAGCGTCCGTGCTGAAAGCCGGCCACGGCCTCGGCCACGCCGGTGACCGAGCGGCGCCGGTGGCGGTCCGTGAGGTGCAGGGTGTCCGGGTCGACGCGGACGCCCTCGTCGATCAGGCTGCGCCCTATGCCGGTCGCGAAGCTGTTCTCCACGATGCTCCAGCGGGCGTCCAGCTCCGCGCGGAGCCCTTCCAACTCGTACGAGCGCGCCACCTGACCGAGGGCCGAGCTGAGCCGCACCGTGCGGCGGCGTCCGCGGCCGACGACCTCGTAGAAGCTGTGCGGCACCTCGCCGCCGCCGTGGTTGTGGAACTTGCGCATGACCATCCCCGGCATCGACCGTTCCGCGGCGTCCAGCAGCCGGTCGGTGGGGCGGCCGAGCCGGCGGGATTCCGCGCTCTCCTGCGCCGCTATGGACAGGAAGTCCGTCGTGCCGCGCTCCTCCTCGCTCCCCGGCGCCTGCGGCGCCCGGCGTTCGAGGAGGGTCATCGCGTACGGGGCGGCGAGGTCGCGCAGGGGGATTTCCGTATGGCCCCGGGCGGCGTGGTGGAGCAGGGCCTTGCCGAGGGCGAACTTGTACGTGCGGACGTTGTGGCCCATCAGGATCGCCAGTCGCCAGGACGCGCGGGCGGAGGGGGCGGTGGCGTAGAAGTCGTCGTGTGTCACGGCCGGTCCTTCTCGAAGGAGAGGGTGCTCCAGTGGATGTCGTCGCGGCCGAGGTGGTCGGCGCCGTGGCTGTGCCGGAGCGGGCGCAGGCCGTGGCGTACGGCGAGGGCGACCGTTTCGTGGGCGGGGATGTCGTACATCGTCCGGTCCGGTGGCGGCGGGCCGTGGCGCAGGGTGAGGAAGAGGCGGCCGCCCGGGGCCAGGAGGGCGTGCAGGCGTCGCATGGCCGGTGGGCGGGCCGGTTCTTCGAGGTGCATCCAGACGGCGGAGAGCAGGATCGCGTCGAGGCGACCGGTTTCGCCGTCGAGGCGGGGCAGGGCCGGGAGGGCGTCCGCCAGCCAGTGGATCGCGGGGGACGGGTGGCGCCGCTGGGCGTCGGCGCGTAGTTCGGGGACGGGTTCGACGGCCAGGACGGTGTGGCCCCGGGCGGCCAGGGCGGCGGCGTCGCGGCCGGTGCCCGCGCCGATGTCGGCGATACGGGCCGGGGCCGGGGGCAGCAGGGTGAGGATGTCCTGGTGCACGGTCTCGAAACGGAGGCTTTCGTACCGGTCGGCGAGCGCAGTCGCGTTCCGCGCGTAGTACGGCTGGACGCCCGGGCCGGTTCCGTCGCCCGGTCCTCCGTTCGGTTCGGTCATGGAAGCACCTTACGACCCGCCACTGACAGCCCCGTTCACTTGCCTACTCCCAGGCGTACGGCGGCAGTTCGCGGGCCCGCAGGTAGACCTCCGTGGCGGCGGCCGCCGGGGCGAAGGGGTGCACGCGGGCGCCTTCGAGGCCGGCCAGGAGCCGGGCGCAGTGGTGGACGCAGCCCGCGACCTCGCGGCCGTGCCGGTAGACGATCGTCACCGCGTCGTGCGGGCCTTCACAGGGGGTCGGGTCCGGGGCCGGTGCCGCGGGGCAGCGGGCCGGTGTGCAGCCGTGCCGAGTCTTCATGGAGGGCCTCCCCCTGGCGGGTGGTGCGGACGGTGGCCGCACCGATTACCGGCGTTCATGGGGGTGTTGCTCGCGTTCTCGCCGGTCCACGCCCGACTTGGGGAAGGGCTGGGGAAGTCCTGGGTTGTTCACCAGTCAATGTGCGATGGAGGGGGCGCCCGGGGCAGTCGTGGCGGGACCGCGGCCAGGTCCGGGTCCGGGCCGGGAGAGCGCGCGGGCCGCGGCGGGGCGTGCGCGGCGGCTGAAACGTTCGAGTGGGGGGACTGGCCGGTTCTCGGTGGGTCTCTGGCCGGTATGTGCCGTTTCCTTGGCCGGACCGGGTAACCCCTCCCCCGTATCCGGCGTTCCTACACCTACGTATCGCTACCGTTATGACAGCCGGTCGCCTCCGGCCGAAGAACGTCAGCAGCGGCCACAAGCGCGCCAACAACGCTTTGATCAGCGGGAATTCGCTTCACACCTCTGGCGCGGGATGCCGTGAACATGTTGAACTGCTGATAACACCAGGTGACGCATCGTAATCGATCGTTTTCGGTCGGGCAGGAGGCCGCTCATGCTGCACGGCGTCGACGTCAGCTCGCACAACCCCTCGTACTCGGCGACCGGTCTGGACTTCGTCATCATCAAGGCGACGGAGGGCCGCTCGTACATCAATCCGCACCAGAACGCGCAGGCGGCGAAGGCCCGCAAGGCGGGCTGCGTGGTGGGCTTCTACCACTTCCTGTGGCCGGGCAACATCGCGGCGCAGGCCAAGTACTTCGTCGAGAAGTGCGCGTCCGTGGAAGGGGACCTGCTGGCGGCGGACTGGGAGCGCACCGGCGGCGGCACGTACGCGAGCAACGCGCAGAAGGACCAGTTCCTGAAGGAGGTCAAGCGCCTGCGGCCCACACACCGGGTGATCCTCTACTGCAACCGCGACTTCTGGCTCAACCGCGACACGACGTCCTACGCCGCCGACGGCCTGTGGATCGCCGACTACGTCTCGGCCGGGCACCCGCGCATCAAGGCGGACTGGCTCTTCCATCAGTACACGGACCGGCCGCTGGACAAGGACGTCGCGGACTTCCCCGACCGGGCCGCCCTGAAGGCGTGGGCGGCTCCGTCATAGAGTCTTGTCCTGTCCGCACCAGTACCGCGCGCACCGCGCCCCTCGCCCGAAGGAGCAGCCGTGACCGACCCGGCGTCCATGTCCCAGCAGCAGGAGATCGCCCGGGACCTCCAGGTGTCCGCGTCGTTCGACGTCCAGGCGGAGATCGAACGCCGGGTGGCGTTCCTCACGGAGCGGTTGACGTCCACGGGCCTGCGCGCGCTGGTCCTGGGGATCAGCGGCGGCGTGGACTCCACCACCGCCGGCCGGCTGTGCCAGCTGGCGGTGGAGCGGGCCCGCGCCGCCGGGCACGACGCGACGTTCTACGCGATGCGGCTGCCGTACGGGACCCAGGCCGACGAGCACGACGCACAGCTCGCGCTGGAGTTCATCAAGGCGGACCGGCTGCTGACCGTGGACATCCGCCCGGCCAGCGACGCCGCGCTGGAGGCGGCGCTGGCCGGCGGGATCACCTTCCGCGACGAGCGCCACCAGGACTTCGTCCAGGGCAACGTCAAGGCACGGCAGCGGATGATCGCGCAGTACGCGGTCGCGGGCGCGCAGGACGGCCTGGTCGTCGGCACCGACCACGCCGCCGAGGCGGTCTCCGGCTTCTTCACCAAGTACGGCGACGGCGCGGCCGACGTGGTGCCGCTCACCGGTCTGACCAAGCGCCGGGTCCGGGCCGTCGCCGAGGCGCTGGGCGCCCCGTCCGAGCTGGTCTGGAAGGTGCCGACGGCCGACCTGGAGACGCTGGACCCGGGCAAGCCGGACGAGGACGCCCTCGGCGTCACGTACGACCAGATCGACGACTTCCTGGAGGGCAAGCCGGTCGGCGAGGAGGCGTACGACGTGATCGTCCGCCGCTACCACGCCACGGCGCACAAGCGCGAGCTGCCGATCGCGCCCTGAGCGGCGCCGGCCGCCGGAACCCGGCCGGCTCATGGGACGGTGCGGTCCGCTCCCGAGCGGACCGCACCGTCTTTCGCGTCCGGCGCCCCGTGTGACGTCTGTCATGCTCCGGCTAGGGGATCGTCACCGGACGTGTGCACGATCGTGGCCCACGGCGGGCATGCAGGGGACATGCGAAGCCGTGAAATGCGATCGGAAGATCAACTGTCAGTGGGTGCCCCTACGCTCCGAAGCATGGGTTACGCAGACCTGCGCGAACTCCAGACCGCGCTGACGACCGCATCCGACATCGCCTCCTCCCTCCAGGCGGCGCCCACCCGGCGGGACGCCGACCAGCTCGTCGACGTCCTGCGGCAGGCGCTGACCGCCGCCAGCTCGCTCAGCACGCCGACCGGCCCGACGGGCTGCGCCATACATCCCCACGGCGCGGTCGACCCGCTGTACGGGGACCCGGAGGACCCGCTGCCTCCGGGCTACGGCAAGTGCCTGCTGTGCAACGACCGCCGTCGCCGCGCGGACGCCAAGCCCCACCGCCCCTACCACTGGGACCGCCAGGAACACACCCTGCGGCACAGCGCGTAGCGCGGGGCACATCTGACGGGGGCGGTGCCGGGCACCGCCCCCGCTCGTCCTAATCCAGGAAGCCGAGGTCGTAGAAGAACTCGTAGCGGCTCGGGTTGTCCGGCAGGAACCAGTGGAAGCCCTCTTCGAGGAAGATCGCGACGACGTTGACGGCGACGACCACCGCGGCGAAGGCCAGGGCGAACCGGCCGACGACCCGGTACGGGCCGGAGGCCGGCACCTGCCGGTCGGCCGCGGTGCTGTGCGCGAAGGCCATGACGACGCCGATGGCGACGACGGACGCCTGGAAGAGCAGCCACGCCCAGACGTAGAGGTGCAGGCCGAACAGCTCGCTGCCGTAGCCGCGGTCGCCGGGCAGGATGTGCAGCATGGTCTGCCGCCAGGCCGCGAAGGACCCGGCGATGCAGCCGATCAGGGCCAGGCCCCAGCCCATGAGGCAGTCGCGGCGCGCGACCGTGCCGTTCAGCCCCTGTCGCACGATGGAGGCGGGCCCCAGAAAGGCCAGCATCATGAACATCCGCTGGATCACACAGAGCGGGCAGGGATATTCCCACCGTACGAACTGGTAGAAGAGACCGCCGCAGACGATGCCGGTCCAGCCGATGACGAAAAGGCAGGCGAACCAGTACTGGCCGCGGGCCACGAACGCGGGCGGCCCCGGTTCCAGGTCGGTGAAAGACGGTGCGCTCATGAATGTTCCCCGGTCAGTATTGGAGGGACAGCGCGAGGGAGCTGGTGATGTGGTGGGCCAGCAGCGCGAGCGTCGCGGCCAGTATCAGCCACCACCATCCGAGCACCACCGCTCGGCTCTTGTTGCCCACGACGGCCAGAAGCGCGACCAGCAGACCGGCGAAGACGAGGGTGTCCATGACCGGCGAAAATAGCGTCCGGAACGCGTCCGGGCGGTCCGACATTCCGCGCTGTGCGCAGGATGCCGGACCGCCCGTGCGCCGGATGGCCCCGTCCGCTCCGCCGGTCACCGGCCCTTCCGGGCCGTACGGCGTCAGTCCTCCGGCTTCTTCTCCGGGCGCAGCGCGACACGGCCCAGCACCGCCGCGACCACGAGCGCGACCAGCGCGATGAGGACGAAATCCGGTACGGAATTACCGATCCGGGTGACCCATTCCTCGACCCGCACCTCCGCGTCCGCGTCCAGAATTCCGGGCAGCGCGCTGGTCCCGTTGAAGGTGAGGAACAGGACGCCGATTCCGATGAAGAAGAGACCGGAGAGCAGGGACGTGGTGTGCAGCCGCAGTTTCCCGACACGGAATTCCCGGCCGCGCAGCCAGCCCCGGCTGCCCAGCGAGAAGCGGTCCCAGAGCAGCGCGAGCAGGAACAGCGGAAGGGCCATGCCGAGCGCGTACACGGCGAGCATGGAGGCGCCGTACACCGGCGAGCCGCTGACCGCCGTGACCGTCAGCACCGCGCCCAGGATCGGCCCGGCACAGAAGCCCGCCAGGCCGTAGACGCAGCCCAGCAGGAATGTGGACACCGCCGAGCGCGGCGTGATCCGGGCCGCCGCCTGCTGGGCGCGCTTGAAGGCGAAGCCGAGGCCGAGGATCTGGGCGACGCCCATCGCGATCACGACCCAGCCGCCGATGGCGACGAGCAGGTCCCGGTGGCCGTTGAACAGCCGGCTGGCGGCCGTGCTGGCCGCGCCGAGCGGGACCAGCGTGGTGGCCAGGCCCAGGTAGAACACCCCGGTACGGGCCAGCAGCCGGCCCGGGTGGGACAGGGAGTACGCGAAGAAGGCGGGCAGCAGCAGCGCGCTGCACGGGCTGAGCAGGGCGAGGGCGCCGCCCAGGAAGGCGGCGAGGTAGCCGATGTCCGTCACTTCGCCGGCTCCCCGGAGGTCCCGGCCGCGCCGGAGCCGCCCTTGGCGGAGTCCTGCGGCTTCCCGGACTTCTTCGCCTGCTCGGCCGCCTGGCCGATCACCTGCTCGAAGACCGCGGTGGGCTGGGCGCCCGCGATCGGGCGGCCGTTGACGAGGAAGGACGGCGTGGACTGCACGCCGATCCCGTAGCCCTCGTTCTGGTCCTTCTTCAGGGCGGCAGCGGCAGCCGGGCCGTTGAGGTCGGCACGGAACTTGTCGAGGTCGGCCACGCCGCTCCTGCGGGCCATCTCGACGAGCTTGTCCTCGGCCAGCGCGCTGCCCTTGTTGGTCTTGGCGTACAGCTCGTCGTGCAGCTGCCAGAACTTGCCCTGCTGCCCGGCGGCCCAGGAGGCGCGGGCGGCGCGCTCGGAGTCGGCGCCGTAGATGGTGAAGTTGCGGAACTCGATGCGCAGGGTGCCCTCGTCCACGAACTTCTTGATCAGCTCGGGCTGGGTCTCGCGGGTGAAGCGACCGCAGAACGAGCACTGGTAGTCGGCGTACTCGACGAGGACCACCGGGGCGTCCTTCCGGCCGACGGCGAGCGGGTCGCCGTCGGTGCGCCGGCTGGTCTGCTGGGCGAGCTGGTCGTACAGCTTCTGCTGGCCGTCGTCCTCCTGAGGAGCGGCGGAGGAGGCGGCGCCCGGGGTGCCGGTGGCGCGGTCCGAGCCGCCTTCGACGGCCTTGCCGACGGCGATGCCGATGGCGACGAGCGCCACCACCAGGGCGACCACGGCGCCGATGGCGGCGATCTTGCGAGTGGGCGAGGCGGATGACGATGACGTGGAAGTGGGCATACGGAGGCTCCAGACGTACTGGGGTGGATGGGGTGTCGGCCGGTGCGTGCGGGCAGCGGCCTACATCCGCAGTACGGGCAGGAGCGCGGTGTGATCGGTGGCGGGCGCCGTCCCGGTGGGCGGACGGGCGAGCGCGAAGCAGTCGGGCGCGTGGGCGGCGGGCGGCGCCGGCCCGGTGGCGGCGGGCGCCAGCGGCTCGCCGCGGTTCGGGGTGGGCACCGGGGCCGACTCGTTCTGGCTCGGGGCGTGCTGCCCGGAGCACTTCTTCGGCGCCTGGGCGACGGCGTGGTGGGCCGCCGGGCCGGTCGTGAAAGCGTCGGTCACGGAATCGCCGGTCGCGAGGTCGCCGGTGGCAGGCGCGGTACGAGCGGTCGCGCCCCGGTCGGCGGTGCCGTCCGCGCTCCGCTCGGCGGTCTGCGCCGCCGCGGCCCATGCCGCCGGTACGGCCTGGACGCCGCCCACCCGGCACAGCAGCGGCCCGAAGGTGACGGCGAGCAGGAGAAGCAGGGTCGCGACGGCCGAGCGGCGTACGCGTTCCATGCCCTGGTCTCCTTTCGCTTCCCGTTCCGGGCGCCCCGATGGCCACCGCCCGGCGCCCCGGCGGCATCCTCGGCGTGAGCCGCCCATCCTACGGACCGCGGGCCCGCCCGTCCGCGACCGACCATCCGGCCCGCCCCGCCGAACCGGTTGCACAGTCCACGATCATGGCCGCATAACCATCGAAGGAATCGATTACCTAACCGCTATTTGCAAGGCTGGTGTCGTAGCTCACCTTGGATCACCCGGCAAAAGACCCGCGTTCGCTCTGCTCTGTCCGCAATTGCCCCTTTGGCAAGGTCACGACCGGCCTGCCATAGTCGGTGCCACGACCCCCCATTGACCCGGGCCAGGTCGTCCAGACCCCGCGGGTACACCCCTTTCGCCCGGCGGCGGTCGACACTGGGGCCTTTCCCGCGTACGGCGCGGGCAGGCCCCAGTCGCGTTTCCGGCGCCTGCCCGTCGGCCGGAACGGACCGGCGCGGCGGCTCAGCGGTCGATGACCCGCATCTCGAACCAGGTCGTCTTGCCGCGCGGGAGCAGATCCACGCCCCAGCGGTCGGAGAGCTTGTCCACGAGGAAGAGGCCGCGGCCACTGATGTCCATCTCGTGGACGGGCATCAGGCAGGGCAGACCGCGGGAGGGATCGCGCACCTCTATACGGATCCAGCCACGGCGGCGCAGTATCCGCAGCCCGAAGGTGCGCGCGCCGGTGTGCCGGACCGCGTTGCCGACCAGTTCGGACACCAACAGCACGGCGTGCTCGGTCAGTTGGGGCGACAGGGACCACCGTCCGAGGAGCACGGACTGGGTCAGCCGGCGGGCGGCGAGGGCCGATTCGGGACGGGAGGGCAGCGGCACCTCGCCCAGCGTGGGGTCACCCACCAACTCCAGCACTCTGGCGGCGGGGTCGCCTTCGCCGGACGGGCCGCCCGGTGCGCCCGCGCCCGGGAGACCTCCGGGAAGTCCCCAGCGTGCGGCGGCCGTGCCGCTCCGCGGCCGCGGCTGCTCCATTCCTTCGAGGCCCGCCATGCCCCCATCATGGCCGTTACCGCCGCGTCCCGGGGGTGGATCCGGTGGAATACCCTGCCCGGAATCACCACTTCCGGACCGTCGCTGCGGCATATGCCGTCGGCAGTGACGGCCCGGCCGGAACCCGGCTGACCTGCGGCGTCTTCATGTGTCTACCAGATCAACGGATGCGGCGGACGGGACCCCTCCGGGGCGGTGCGGCGGTTTCCGCAATTCGCCCACACGAGGCACCGGCAATCGGCCAAACCTCAAGGGCCCCGTCAACCACAGGGTTCTCAGCGGAACTTGGCCTTGCCCGGGCCCTCCTCGACGAAGCTGCGCATACCGGTCTCCCGGTCCTCGGTGGCGAAGAGGCCCGCAAACCACGTGCGTTCGATCGTCAGGCCGGTGTCGATGTCCGTCTCCAGGCCCGCGTCGACGGCCTCCTTGGCGGCCCGCAGCGCGATGGCGGGGCCGGCCGCGAGCCGGGCCGCCCAGGCGTGCGCCTGCTCGTAGACCTCGGCGGCGGGCACCACCCGGTCCACCAGCCCGATGGCCAGCGCCTCGTCGGCGCGGACCTGGCGGCCGGTGAAGATCAGGTCCTTCGCCTTGGACGGGCCGACCAGCCGGGCCAGCCGCTGGGTGCCGCCCGCGCCCGGGATCAGGCCGAGCAGGATCTCCGGCTGGCCCAGCTTGGCGTTGTCGGCGGCGATCCGGAAGTCGGCGCAGAGCGCGAGCTCGCAGCCGCCGCCGAGCGCGTACCCGGTGACGGCGGCGACCACCGGCTTGGGGATGCGCGCCACGGCGGTGAAGGAGTCCTGCAGGGCCTTGGAGCGCTGGACCATGGCCGGGTGGTCCATGTTCTGCATCTCTTTGATGTCCGCGCCGGCCGCGAACACCTTCTCGCCGCCCCAGACGACGACGGCGCGCACGTCGTCGCGCCGGGTGGCCTCCTCGGCCAGCTCGCGCAGCCGGTCCTGGGTGGCGACGTCCAGTGCGTTCATCGGCGGGCGGTCCAGGCGGATGGTGCCGACGCCCTCGGCGACCTCGAAGTTCACAGTCATGGGGGCAGGTTAGTCCGCGTTAACGCGGGGCGGACCGGCGCCCTTCGGCCAGGGCCCCGGCCGCCCGTCGCACGGGCCGTGCCTACCGGCCGGAGCGCCACTTCTCCCAGGACATGTTCCACACGTTCAGGCCGTTGTCCGGGGCGATCGTCGTGTCGTGCGAGTTCTTGACCGTGACCACGTCGCCGATGAGCGAGTTGGCGTAGAACCAGGCGGCCGGGGTCGAGCTGTCGTCGCCGCCGCGCTGGTCGAAGAGGCCTATGCAGCCGTGGCTGGCGTTGCGGGAGCCGAACGTCGACCGGCCGGACCAGTAGTTGCCGTGGATGAACGTGCCGGAGGTGGACAACCGCATCGCGTGCGGCACGTCCGCGATGTCGTACTCGCCGCCGAAGCCGACGGTCTCCCCGTTCATCCGGGTGACCTCGTGCTTCTCGCTGATCACCATCTGGCCGTTGTACGTCTCGGTGCCCGGCCCGCCCGCGGTGATCGGGATCGTCTTGATCTTCTTGCCGTCGCGGACCACGGACATCTCCTTGGCCTGCACGTCGACCGTGCTGACCTGGCTGCGGCCGATGGTGAAGGATATGCGCTTGGACTGGGTGCCGTAGACGCCGGGACGGCCCTCGACGCCCTTGAGATCCATGCTGAGCGTGACCTTCGTGCCCGGCTTCCAGTACTTCTCCGGGCGGAAGTCCAGGCGGTCGTTGCCGAACCAGTGGCTCGCGATCGGTACGGCGGGCTCGGCCGTGACCTTGATGCCCTGCTCGATCCGCTCGGGGTCGGTGATGCCGCGGCTGAAGTTGATGGAGACCGGCATGCCGACACCGACGGTCTGGCCGTCCTCCGGGGTGTAACGGCCGACGAAGGTGTTCTCCGGCACCAGGGTGGTGAACGTCGCGTGCCGGGCCGACTCGCGGAGCTGGTCGTCGACCGCGACGGCGTCGACCTTGTACGTCGTGGCGGCGCGCAGCTTGCCGGTGGGCCGCCAGACCGAACCGCCGGTCAGCTTGCCCGCGACCGCGTTGCCCTTGTCGTCCACGACCTTGACCGACGTCAGCCGGCCCCGCGCGGCGCTGACCTTCAGGGCCCCGTCGGTGGCCACGTCCTTCGCGCCGTCCTGGGGCGTGATCGTCACACTGGCCTGTGAGGGCTGCTTCTCCGGGTCGGTCCCGCCGCGCTTGCCCTCGTCACCGCCTCCGCAGGCGGTGACCAGTATCAGCAGCGCCGCCAGCAGCAGCGCGAGCGCTCCGCCGCTCCTCCCCGGCCCTGCCCGCCGCACCCCCGGCACCGGCTGCCCCTGCTGCACGTTCACGACTGGCCCCTTTTTTCCCTCGCCCGGCCCGCACTCCCCCGTACGCGCATATCTACCCACGCACGCTCAGCCGATAGGTAACCACACCGCACTGACAGTGGCTTCACCCGGCGATGTCACCGTTCGGCCTCAAGTGGTAGGGGTGGGGCGGGATCGCACGAAAGGGAGTCCGGTTCGCCCCGAACTCGGCCGGATCGCTCCCCGCTTCCCGGCGTCCCTAGCGCAGCGCGGAGCCCGCGCGCCACACCTGCCACGGCATGTTCCAGCCACCGAGCCCGTTGTCGGGCGCGACCGCCCGGTCCCGGGAGTTCACGACCTCCACGACGTCCCCGACCAGCGACCGTTCGTAGAACCAGCCGGCCGGGGTGTCCGGCCCGCCGCCCTGGGTGTCGCGCAGCCCGATGCAGCCGTGGCTGGTGTTGGCGCCGCCGAACGTCCGCGGCGGGGCCCAGTAGTTGCCGTGCAGGAACGTTCCCGAGGTGGTCAGGCGCAGGGCGTGCGGCACGTCCGGGATGTCGTACTCGCCGCCGAAGCCCACCGTGTCCCCGTCCATGCGCGTCACCGGGTGCCGTTCCAGGATCACCATCTTCCCGTTGTACGTGGGGCTGCCGGGGCCGCCGGCGGTCACCGGGAGCGTGGCCAGCCGCCGCCCGCCGCGCCAGACCGTCATCGTGTGCGCCGCCGCGTCAACCCGGCTGGTCTGATCCCGGCCGATCCTGAACCGGACCGTCTTGCGCTGCGCGCCGAGTACGCCGGGCGCCGCCCGCACGCCGCGCAGCCGCAGATCCATCGTCACCTGCGTACCGGGCCGCCAGCGGGTGCGCGGCCGGAAGTCCAGCCGACGGGCGCCGAACCAGTGCGCGGCGACCTCGGTGGCGGGCCGGGCGGTGACCGAGACGGCGCGTTCGACGGCCGCGCGGTCGGCGACCGGCCGGTTGAACTCCAGCGAGACGATCATGCCGGTGCCGACCGTGGCGCCGTTTTCGGGCCGGAAGAAGCCGACGAGGCGGTGCGGCGGCACGTACGTGGTGAAGGTGGTGTGCCGGGCGGACCGGCGGCCGTGGCCGTCCAGTGCCACCGCGTCCACCGTGTACCGGGACGCCGGTACCAGACGGGTGTGCCCGGCGGGCCGCCAGCTCAGGCCGTCCGGGGCGATCCGGCCCGGCACCGGCGTGCTGCCGTCGTCCTCGACGCGGCTGACCGCGACGCGTTCCAGGCGCCCGTCCGGCACCCGTACCAGGACGCGGTCCGTGGCCCGGACGTCCTTGGCGCCGTTGCCCGGCGTCACCAGGATCGCCTCCTCGGGCGACCGCGGCTTGCCGCCGGTCACCGCGTCGGGGAGGCCGCAGCCGGCGAGCGCCACGGCCGCCGTGAGGACGGCGACGGTGACGGCCGCCCTGGAGGAGGGGCCCCGGCCCCGGCGGGGCGGCCGAGCCGGAAGGCTCCCCGCCGGGGCCCGCGGCACGGGCGGCGCCGTCACGAAGGCCCGCCCGAAAGACCGCCGTACGAGGGTTCGCCGCTCCATGTCCCCATATGTCACACCGCGATAGGTCACGGACAGATCAACGAGGCCCCCGGCACGGAGGAAACGTGAGGCGGCGGCCCGTTGCGGGAAGAACACAGGGGAGGACGGAGCGGCGCGCGGCCGGGACGCCGTGCGGGCCCCGTCCGACCGAGTCCCGAGCCGCGGGAGGCTGCCCTGTGTCGAGCGCACCCGAGCAGGAGTCGGTACCGCACGTGCGGGGCGGCGACGACGGGCGGAGCGGGCAGCACGGTGACGGCCCCGGCCGTACGGCGGCCCCGGGCACGGAGCGGGAGGCCGCCCCGGACGCCGGGCACGGCACCGGCCCCGGCGCCGCGTACGGCACGCGATCCGGCAGCGGCGCCGCGCCCGTCAACGGCCACCGGCTCCGCGTGCCACCCGCCCGGATGACCGGTCCGGCCGCCGCGCCGGACGCGGACATCCGCGCCGCGCCGCCGCCCGTACCGGTCCGGCCCGGCAGCCCGCAGCCGCTCGGGGCCCGCTGCCGCACGGGCCCCGACGGCGTGGCGGGCACCAACTTCGCCCTGTGGGCGGGCGGCGCGGAGTCCGTCGAGGTGTGCCTCTTCGACGACGCGGGCCGTGAGACGCGGCACGCGCTCACCGAGCTGACGCACGAGATCTGGCACGGCTTCCTGCCCGGCGTCCGGCCGGGCACGCGCTACGGCTACCGGGTGCACGGCCGCTGGGACCCGTGGACCGGCGCCCGCTGGAACCCGGCCAAACTGCTGCTGGACCCGTACGCACGCGCCGTGGACGGCGAGTTCACACTGCCCGCCCAGGTGTACGGGCACGTCCGCGACTGGCCGCAGCAGCATGTCGCGGACACCGTGCGCGACGACCGCGACTCCGCCCCGTACGTCCCCAAGGGCGTCGTCGTCGGCGACGAGGACCCGGAGGACGGCGGCGACGAGTGGATGGACGACCGGCGGCCCAAGACGTCCTGGTCCGACACCGTCCTGTACGAGATGCACGTCCGCGGCTTCACCATGCTCCACCCGGACATCCCCGAGGAACTGCGCGGCACGTACGCGGGTCTGGCGCACCCGGCCGCGATATCCCACCTCACCCGCCTCGGCGTGACCGCCGTCGAGCTGCTGCCGGTGCACCAGTTCGCCCACGAGGACCACCTGCTGCGCCGCGGGCTGCGCAACTACTGGGGCTACAACTCCATCGGCTACTTCGCACCGCACGCCGGGTACGCCGCCACCGGCACCCGCGGCCAGCAGGTCGGCGAGTTCAAACGGATGGTGCGGGCCCTGCACGACGCCGGTATCGAGGTCGTCCTCGACGTGGTCTACAACCACACCGCCGAGGCGAGCGAGCTGGGCCCCACCCTCTCGTTCCGCGGCATCGACAACCGCGGCTACTACCGGCCCGCAGACGGCGGACGGCGCTACGCCGACTACTCGGGCTGCGGCAACACCCTGCACGTCGTGCAGCCCAACGTGCTGCGCCTGATCACCGATTCGCTGCGCTACTGGGTCACCGAGATGGGCGTGGACGGTTTCCGCTTCGATCTCGCGGCGGCCCTGGCCCGCTCCATGCATGACGTGGACATGCTCTCGCCGTTCCTCGCGGTGATCGCCCAGGACCCGGTGCTGCGCCGCGTCAAGCTGATCGCCGAGCCCTGGGACGTGGGCTCCGGCGGCTACCAGGTCGGCGCCTTCCCGCCGCTGTGGACGGAGTGGAACGACCGCTACCGCGACACCGTGCGCGACTTCTGGCGCGGCGCCCACCCCGACGTACGCGACCTCGGCTACCGGCTCTCCGGATCGAGCGACCTGTACGCGTGGGGCGGCCGGCGCCCGTACGCCTCGGTCAACTTCATCACCTCGCACGACGGTTTCACCCTCCGCGACCTGGTCTCGTACGGGCACAAGCACAACGCGGCCAACGGCGAGGGCAACCGCGACGGCACCGACGGCAACCGCTCGTGGAACTGCGGCGCGGAGGGCGAGACCGACGACGCCGGCGTCCGGGCGCTGCGCCGCCGCCAGCTGCGCAACATGATCACGACGCTGCTGCTGTCCACCGGGGTGCCGATGCTCGTCGCGGGCGACGAGATGGGACGTACGCAGGGCGGCAACAACAACGCCTACTGCCAGGACAACGCGACCAGCTGGGTGGACTGGTCGCTGCTGGCGGACCCGGGCTGGCGGTCCCTGGCCACGCTCGCGTCCCGGCTGATCACGCTGCGCCGCGACCACCCCGTACTGCGCCGCCGCGCGTTCTTCTCCGGCCGCCCGCAGCGCCCCGACGGCCTGCGCGACCTGGCCTGGTTCACCCCGCGCGGCACGGAGATGACCGAGGCGGACTGGTACGCGCCCACCCCGTCGCTCGGCATGTACCTCTCCGGCACCGACATCCCGCAGCGCGACCCCGTGGGCCGCCCGGTCGTCGACGACAGCTTCCTCGTCGTGCTGCACACCGGGCACCGCCCGGCCGCCTTCACCCTCCCCGGCCCGCCCTGGGCCGACGCGTACGAACTGGTCGTCGACACCTCGCGCGAGGACCAGGACGAGCCGCCCGGCACCGCCCTGCCCGCCGGGACGCGGCTCACCGTCCCCGAGCGGTCGGTGCTGCTGCTGCGCGCGATGGCCGACTGAGCACCGGCGTCCGGCCCCCGGGCGCGCCACGGACCCGGGCTTCTGCCGTCTCCCCCGCCCCAACTGCCGCGTACGGCGCGCGAAAACCCGGTGAGCGATGTCAGTGGTGAGCCGTACTCTCGGTGCTGATGGCCGATACAGCGAAGGTGACGAGTCAGCAGCCCGGCGAGCCCGCCCGTGCCCCCGCCACCGGACGGCGTCCGGCGGCCCGGCGCTCCGCCGTGCGCTCCCTGCTGCGGTTGTGGCCGTTCGTCCGGCCGGTGGGGGCGCGGCTCGGCCTTGCGGCGTTCGTGGCGATCCTCGCGTCCTGCATCGGGCTGGTCATCCCGCTCGTCCTCAAATGGCTGGTGGACGGGCCGATCGCGGCGCGCGACCCGGCCGGCGCCTGGCTGGGCGGCGGTTACCTGCTCCTGCTCGGGATAGCGGAGGCGGGCCTGTTCGGGCTGCGGCGCTGGCTGGTGGCACGGCCGCTGGCCCGTGTCGAGGCCACGATGCGCGAGTCCCTGTACCGGCACGTGCAGCGGCTGCCGGTCGCCTTCCACGACCGCTGGGCCTCCGGCCAGCTGCTCTCCCGGGGCACCACGGACCTGCAACTGCTGCGCCTGTTCCTGGCGTTCCCGCTGACGTTCCTGCTCGTCAACGCCACCACGATCCTGGTGGGCTGCGCGATTCTGCTGGTCCAGCGCTGGTCGCTGGGGCTGGTGCTGCTGGCCCCGATCGTGCCGCTGATCGTGCTGTGCTCGGTCTTCGAGGCGAAGTACGCGCTGGCGGCGCGGCGGGCCCAGGACCAGGTCGGTGATCTGACCACGGTCGTGGAGGAGTCGGTCCTCGGCATCCGGATCATCAAGGGCTTCGGCCGGCACCGCAGCCAGGCCCGCGCCTTCCGGGCGCTGACGGCCCGGCTGCGCACGACCGAGCTGCGCAAGGCCCGGCTGCTGGCCACCCTGTGGGCGTTCATCATGGCTCTGCCGGAGCTGGCCCTCGGGGCGGCGCTGGTGCTCGGCACGGTCCAGGTGGCCGACGGCGAGCTGTCGGCCGGCACCCTCGTCGCGTTCCTGTCCACGGCGCTGGCCCTGATGTGGCCGGTGGAGTCGATCGGCTTCCTGCTGGCGATGAGCAACGACGCGGCGGCGGCCACCGACCGGTATTTCGAGGTCCTGGACGCGCCGGTGGCGGACCGGGACGACGTACGCACGGCGCCCGGCGGCGGACCGGGCGGCGCCGCTCCCGAGAAGGCGGGCCTCGCCTTCCACGACGTCACCTTCCGCTATCCGGACGCGCCCGCCGGGGCCCCGCCCACCCTCCAGGGCATCGACCTGCACATCCGCCCCGGCGAGACGCTGGCCCTGGTCGGCGCGACCGGCAGCGGCAAGACCACGCTCACCGCGCTCGTCCCCCGGCTGTACGACGTCACCGGCGGACGCATCACCCTGGACGGCACGGACATCACGACGCTGACCCGCGACGAGCTGCGGGCCCGGGTGGCGATGGCCTTCGAGGAGCCGACCCTGTTCTCCGCGACGGTGGCGGAGAACGTCCTGATGGGCGCGGCGGACGCCGGCCCGGACGATCTCGTGCGCGCGCTGCGCGTCGCCCAGGCCGACGGGTTCGTGGACGCGCTGCCCGACGGCCGCGACACCGAGGTCGGCGAGCAGGGGCTGAGCCTGTCCGGCGGGCAGCGGCAGCGGCTCGCGCTGGCCCGCGCGGTGGTCGGCCGGCCGCGCTTCCTGATCCTGGACGATCCGCTGTCGGCGCTGGACGTGCACACCGAAGCGCTGGTCGAGGCGGCGTTGCGGCAGGTGCTGGCGACCACCACGGCCCTGGTCGTCGCCCACCGCCCGTCCACGGTCCTGCTCGCCGACCGGGTGGCGCTGCTGTCCGGCGGGCGGATCGCGGCCGTCGGCACCCACCACGAACTGCTGCGGGAGAACGCCGAGTACGCGGCGCTGATGTCCGGCGCCGCGGACGACGGCAGCACCGCCCGACGCGAAGGGAAGAGCGTGCGATGACGACGAGCACCGATGCCGGTACGGCCACGGGCGGCGCGCCGGACGACGGCGCCGCGCCGTTGCCGCCCGCCCCTCCCCCGGCCGCCACCGCCTCCTCCGACCCCTTCGAACAGGACGTCCTGCCCACCGCCAAGGGCGCGTCCCGCTCCCTCCTGGGTTCGCTGCTGCGCCCGCACACCCGCAGCGTCTGGGCGGCGAGCGTCCTCCTCCTGCTCCAGCAGGCCGCCGTCCAGGCCGGGCCGCTGCTGGTCGCCTTCGCCATCGACCACGCGGTGCCCGCCCTGCGCGCGGGCCGGCACGGTCCGCTGATCGCCGTGGCGATGGCCTACCTGCTGTGCGCGTCGGCCTCCGGCGGACTCCAGTACGTCTTCATCCGGCTCTCCGCGCGCATCAGCCAGGACGTCCTGCTCGACCTGCGGGGCCGGATCTTCCGGCACGGCCAGGCGCTGAGCCTGGACTTCCACGAGCGGTACACGTCGGGCCGGCTGATCTCCCGGGCCACCACCGACGTGGAGGCGCTGCGCGAGCTGCTGACCGAGGGCCTCCAGGAGCTGATCTCCATCATCCTGGCCACGGTCTACATCACGGCGACGCTGCTCTATCTCGACTGGGGCCTGGGCGCCGCCGCCATCGCCACCGCCGGGCCGCTGTACCTGCTCGTCCGCACCTTCCGGCGCCGGTCCCAGCGCGTCTACAGCGTCAAGTCGTCGGCGATGGCCGCCGTCATCGTGAAGTTCACGGAGACGGTCAACGGCATCCGGCCGGTGCAGGCGTTCCGGCGCGAGCGTCCCAACGACGCCGCGTTCGCCCGCCTGAACGGGCGGCACGAGCGCATCAACGGCGACGCCACCCTGGAGATGGCCCGGTACGTGGTCTCCTCGCGCCTGGTGGCCAACGTCGCGGTGGCCGCGCTGGTCCTGTGGGGCGCGTACCGGGTGGCTTCCGGCAGCCTGGCGCTGGGCGTCCTGGCGGCCGCGGTGCTGTACCTGCGCCGCCTGTACGACCCGATCGACCGCCTGGGCATGTTCCTCAACTCCTATCAGTCCGCCGCCGCTTCGCTGGAGAAGATCGCCGGGCTGCTCGCCCAGCGTCCCGGCGTCCCGGAGCCCGCCGATCCGCAGCCGCTGCCGGACCGGCCCGGCTCCCGGCCGGGCCGCGAGGTCACCTTCGACGGGGTCCGCTTCGCCTACCGCACCGGCGGCGAGGTGCTGCCGCGCTTCGACCTGACCCTGGCCGCGGGCCGGACGGTCGCCGTCGTCGGCTCCACGGGCGCGGGCAAGTCCACCCTGGCCAAGCTGCTGGCCCGGTTCTACGACCCTTCCCCAGGCCCTCGCCCCCCTGCGAACGGGGAAGCCTCCGACGCCGGCCGGATACTCCTGGACGGCGTGGACCTGCGCGACCTGTCCACCGCCGACCTGCGCCGCGCGGTGGTGATGGTCACCCAGGAGGCGTTCCTCTTCTCCGGCACGGTCGCCGAGAACATCGCCATCGGCCGCCCGGACGCCACCCGCGAGCAGGTCGAACAGGCCGCGCGGGCCATCGGCGCCCATGACTTCATCGCCGCCCTGCCGGACGGGTACGACACCGACGTGCGCAAGCGCGGCGGCCGGATATCCGCCGGCCAGCGCCAGCTCGTCGCGTTCGCCCGGGCCCTGCTCGCCGACCCGGCCGTACTGATCCTCGACGAGGCGACCAGCTCCCTCGACATCCCCGGCGAGCGCGCGGTCCAGCGCGCCATGGAAACGGTCCTGCGCGGCCGTACGGCGGTCGTCATCGCCCACCGCCTGTCCACGGTCGAAACGGCCGACCGGGTCCTGGTCATGTCCGGGGGCCGGATCGTCGAGGACGGCACCCCCGCCGAACTGATCGCCGACCGCGGCCGTTTCGCGGAGCTGCACGAGGCGTGGCGGGAGAGCGTGGTGTGAGGCGGGCCGGTGGCCGCTACCCGTCGCTCAGTCGCAGTGCGCCGAAGGTGTCCTGCCAGATGCGGCGGGACGGCTCCTCCGGGTATGTGGTGACGGTCGGCCGGGGGGGCGAAGAGCTGGACGAGGCGGCAGTCGGTGTCGTACGCGGGCCAGCCCGGGTCGCCGTCGGCGGCGAACGCCGTCCACGCGGCGCGCATGCGGGCCGAAAGGGCCTCCGCCTCCGGGGGGGGTGCGTCGCCGATCAGTACGGCGGGCTGGCTCGGTCGAGGTTGCCGAAGACGAGGGGGACGTCGGGACGTCCAGGCCGTGGCAGGCGCCGAAGGCACCGT
Organism: Streptomyces sp. NPDC018019; assembly: GCF_044327805.1. Taxonomy (NCBI): domain Bacteria; kingdom Bacillati; phylum Actinomycetota; class Actinomycetes; order Kitasatosporales; family Streptomycetaceae; genus Streptomyces; species Streptomyces sp. NPDC018019. The sequence goes on from NZ_JBIRGD010000019.1 coordinate 40,927, forward strand.
CCATGCCCGGCGCCTGCCAGGTCAGCTCGTAGGCGTGGGCTCGGCCGCCGGCCGCGGTCCGGGCCTCGGCGAGGTGGAGGCTCGGCATGCGGAACAGCCGGTCGGAGTGGACCGGTTCGTAGAGCTCGTCCGGGCCGGCGGCCGGGAAGGCGTCGCGGTAGCGGCGTGCGCCGTCCGGGCCGGGGCCGTAGGTGCGCAGGGCGGTCGCGGCCTGCTCCGGTGTCACCTGTCCGAGCAGGCCGTCGATCGCGGTGAAGAGCCGCTGCTCGTGCCGGGTGTGGCCGACGAGGAGCGGGATGCCCGGGCGGCGCCGTCCGCCAGGGCCTGCCACGGCGGGACCGGCAGGGTGTCGCTCTCGACGACCGGTGAGACCGGGAGGGTCCGGTGTGCGGCGGTGCCCCAGCGCGGCGCGTGCCGGTCCACCGTGGCGCCGACGGTGTCGCCGGCGGCGGACAGCCGGGCCGGGGTCACCGTGGAAAGTTTGCGCGCCGTGGGTTCGAGCCCCAGCTCGGCGGCGCAGGCGGCGGCGATGTCGGCGGCCAGCTCCGGTGCGCAGAACGTGCCCTGCACGCTCTGCGCGACGGCCCGGCCGAAGAGCCCGGCCGCCCGCGGTATCGCCAGAAGCGAGGCGACCGATCCGGCGCCCGCCGACTGGCCGAAGACCGTGACCCGGTCCGGGTCGCCGCCGAACGCCCGGATGTGGTCCCGTACCCATTCCAGGGCGGCGATCTGGTCGAGCAGGCCCCGGTTGGCGGGCGCTCCTGCGAACAGTCCAAAACCCTCCAGGCCCACCCGGTAGTTGAAGGTCACCACGACGACACCGGACCGCGCCAGGCAGCCGCCGTCGTACTCGGGAAGGGCGGACGTGCCGATCATGTAGGCGCCGCCTTGGATTTACACCAGCACCGGCAGCCCCGCGGCCGGGCCCGGTTCGGGGGACAGACGTTGAGCGGCAGCCAGTCGTCGGCGGCGTCCTGCGACAACGCTTCCATGCCGAAGTTGGCCGCCTTGCGGGGGCGGTGGCCCGTACGCCAGGGCCGGTCGCACCCCGTCCCACCGCGGCACCGCCCGCGGCGCGGCGAACCGCAGGGCGCCGACCGGCGGCTCGGCGAACGGGATGCCGCGGAAGACCGCCACACCCGCCTCCACGCTGCCGCGCAACGCCCCGGCCGCCGTACGGACCTCGGGCCCGGGACCGGACGGTTCCGGTACGGCAGCGGTCATGACGACTCCCCCTCCGGGCGGGCGGGGCGCGGGCACAGGCGTGTGCGGCCCCGGCGTCTCGCATCGTCCCGCCGCCGCGCGGTACCGCGCCGGCCCTTTACCGGTGGCCCGGGGCGAGGCGGCTCGTCAGGCCCCCACCACCCCGTCGATCCCCTCGCGCAGGAAGTCGGCGTGGCCGTTGTGGCGGGCGTATTCGAGGGTGACGTGGAGCATCACGACGCGCAGGGACACGTCGGTGCCCCAGCGGGGCTGGTGGCCGGTCACGTCCAGACAGGGGGCGGCGCGTTCGATGCGGCGGGCGTGCTCGACCTCGGTGTGCCAGGCGCCGAACGCGTCGGCGCGGGTGGCCGTGCCGGGGTCGTACGCCGCCTGGTAGTCGCCCTCCGGCGACCACACGAGCGGGATGTCCTCCTTGTTGATCACCCGCCGGAACCAGGTGCGTTCCACCTCCGCCAGGTGCCGGACGAGGCCGAGCAGCGACAGCGTGGACGGCGGCATCGACCGGCTGCGCAGCTCCTCGGCGGAGAGGCCGTCGCACTTCATGGCGAGGGTGGCGCGGTGGAAGTCGAGGTAGGCGCGGAGCGTGTCGCGCTCGCCCGCGCGCATCGGCGGTCGGGGGCGTTCGGTGGTCATCTGTTTCCTTTCGACCGCGCCGATCCTGCCGGGCGCGCGAGGCCGCCGCACCTCGTTTCCGCGTCCGTCCGGGCGCGTACGGGCGGTGATCCGTGTCACTTCCGGAGGAGCGTGCGGGAGCGGCGCGTACGGTGCCGCCTCCGTTCTTGTCCCGGGCGCAAGGACTCCTTGCGGGGCGTGCAGTGGAGTCACCGCGCCGTCCGTTCCAGGCTGCGGGAACCAGGTGCGGAGCAACTCCGCACGCGAGGGACGGGAGTTGTCCATGGTGCTGGGGAAGCAGGGTGGGCCGACGCGCGCCGGGGATGTGCTGGCGGTGGTCGACCAGGGCGGGTCGTCGGTCGGGTTCTTCGCCGTCGGCACGTACGAGAAGCTCGGTGCGCTCGGCGTTCCGAGCGAGCCGCACGAGCTCTGCTACGACCCGCGGCGGCGCCTGCTGTACTGCACGATCACCTACCGCTCCGGCTCGTATCACCGGAACACGGGCCGCAACCACCAGGTCTGCGTCATCGATCCGGACGCACGGGAACTCGTCGGGATCATCGACACCTTCCCGGACCACGCCCCGCACGGTCTGGCGCTCGACCAGGAGCGCGGTCTGCTCTACGTGTGCGTGGAGGCCGGTGACGGCACGCCGGGCGGGCTGGTGGTGTACGACACCACGACGCGCAAGCGCGTACGGCGCATCGGCACCCTGGCCGCCGGGACCCACTGGTTCACCCTCGCGCCGGACGGCCGGCGCGGCTACGCCGCCAACAAGGAGGCGCCGTTCGTCTCGGTCGTCGACACGGAGACCGGGATCTTCCTCGGGCGGATCGAGGTGCCGGGCAGCGAGGGCCTGGCCGTCTCGCCCGACGGCCGGTACCTGTACGTGGCGGCGCCCTTCGCCGGCCCGACCGCGGAGCCCGTACGGGAGACGGGAGTGCGGGTGTTCGAGACGGCGACCGGGCGGCACGTGCGGACGCTGCCCACCGGGGGCGCCGTGACGCCGGTGCACACCACCGCGGGCGGACTGGTGCTGGCCGGTGAGGCGCGGGTGGCCGAAGACGGCGGTTCGCCGCCGGGCCGGCAGACGGCCGGTGTGCTGAACGTGTATGCGCCGGGGACGCATGAACCGGCCGGGCAGGTGGAGGTCGGCGTCTTCCCGCTGACGATCGGCTCGTCGCCGGACGGCGCGCTGGCCTATGTGTCCAACGCGTTCTCCGGCACCGTCACCGTGGTGGACCTGGAATCCCTGCGGCCGGTGCGCACGCTGGAGATCTCCGGGGGCGGCGTGGCGGGGGCCCACGGGCTGGCGTACGTGCCGGGGCCGGACGCGGCGTGAGGGGCCGTCCGTGGAGCGCGGGGCCGGTGGGGATGGACGTAACGTCCCGTCCTGTATACGGACCCGGCCCCCCGCTCTACGGACGTTTTCCGGCCAACTATTGACCGGCCACTGACAATCGCGGCCCTCAGATGGCACTCTTCCCCGCATCCGTTGCGCGGAGCCCCACACCGCACCACTCCGCGCCCACGGCCCGCTCGTCGCTCCAAGCGCCCGGCTCACCCGCACCTGGTGCCTCCCCCCACACGTTCCACGTGTTCTGCCTCGCTCTGCCCGGACGGTCACTCCGCCGCCCGGTCCCCCTCGGCCGCACCCCCGGTCGCGGCCACCGCAGAAGGAGTCAGTGTGAGACGCACCCCCCATCGGCGCGCCGTCGCGACCGGCGCCGTGGTCGCCATGGCCGCGATGCTGACCGTGACCGTTCAGGCAGGTGCCGGCACCGCCGCCGCACCCGGGCCCGGCCAGGTCCACGCACAGCCCGACCCGGGCGCGCTGCCCGCGAAACTGACCCCGGCGCAGCGTGCGGAACTGCTGCGGGAGGCCAGCGCCGGCGCCGCCGGAACGGCGAAGCAGCTCAAGCTCGGCCCCAAGGAGAAGCTGGTCGTCAGGGACGTCGTCAAGGACGTCGACGGCAGTGTGCACACCCGTTACGAGCGCACCTACGCGGGCCTGCCGGTGCTCGGCGGCGGCCTGGTCGTCCACGAGGCGCCCAACGGGAAGGTGCGCGGCGTCACCAAGGCGGTGCGCTCGCAGCTCGACGTGCCGACCACCACCGCGAAGCTCGCGCCGGCCGCGGCGGAACAGAAGGCGGTCAAGGCCTCACAGGCGCAGGGCGCCAGGAAGTCCGAGGCCCGGGAGCCGCGCAAGGTGGTCTGGGTCGCCGACGGCAAGCCGGTCCTCGCGTACGAGACGGTCGTCGGCGGCGTCCAGGAGGACGGCACCACGCCCAACGAGCTGCACGTGATCACGAACGCGGCCACCGGTGCGCAGCTGACCGAGTGGCAGGCCGTCCAGGAGGGCACCGGCAACAGCATGTACAGCGGCCAGGTCACACTGGGCACCGCACCCTCGTACACGCTGACCGACACCACCCGCGGCAACCACAAGACCTACAACCTCAACCGCGGCACCTCCGGCACCGGCACGCTGTTCACCGACGCGGACGACGTCTGGGGCGACGGCACCCCGCAGAACGCCCAGACGGCCGGTGTGGACGCGCACTACGGCGCGGCGCTGACCTGGGACTACTACAAGAACGTGCACGGCCGCAGCGGCATCAGGGGCGACGGCGTCGGCGCCTACAGCCGGGTGCACTACGGCAACAACTACGTCAACGCGTTCTGGCAGGACAGCTGCTTCTGCATGACGTACGGCGACGGCAGCGGCAACGTCAAGCCGCTGACCTCCATCGACGTCGCGGCCCACGAGATGACCCACGGCGTCACCTCGGCCACCGCCAACCTCACCTACAGCGGCGAGCCGGGCGGCCTGAACGAGGGCACCTCGGACATCTTCGCCACCGCCGTCGAGTTCAACGCCAACAACCCCAACGACGTCGGTGACTACCTCATCGGCGAGGAAATCAACATCAACGGCAACGGCACGCCGCTGCGCTACATGGACAAGCCCAGCAAGGACGGCCGCTCCAAGGACTACTGGTACTCCGGCATCGGCGGCATCGACGTCCACTACTCCTCCGGCGTCGCCAACCACTTCTTCTACCTGCTGGCCGAGGGCAGCGGACCCAAGGACATCAACGGCGTCCACTACGACAGCCCGACCTACGACAACCTGCCGGTGCCCGGCATCGGCCGGTCCAACGCCGAGAAGATCTGGTTCTCCGCGCTGACCAAGTACATGAACGCGAACACCAACTACGCCGGCGCCCGCACCGCGACGCTGTCCGCCGCGGCCGAGCTGTTCGGCCAGGGCAGCGCCACGTACAACACGGTGGCCAACACCTGGGCGGCGGTCAACGTCGGCCAGCGCGTGCCGGACACCGGGGTCAGCGTGACCAACCCGGGCAACCAGACCAGCACCGTCGGCCAGCCCGCCAGCCTCCAGATCAAGGCCACCAGCAGCAACGCGGGCGCGCTGAAGTACGCGGCGACCGGGCTGCCGGCCGGGCTGAGCATCAACCAGGACTCCGGGCTGATCTCGGGCACGCCGACCACCGCGGGGACCGGCAACGTGACGGTCACCGTCACCGACTCCGCCAACAAGACCGGGACGGCCAGCTTCACCTGGACCGTCAAACCGGCCGGCGGCGGTGACGTCTTCGAGAACCTCGACGACGTGCAGATCCCGGACGCGGGCAGCGCGGTCAACTCGCCGGTCAAGGTGACCCGGACGGGCAACGCGCCGAGCGCCCTGAAAGTGGACGTGGACATCGTCCACACCTACCGCGGCGACCTGGTGATCGACCTGGTGGCCCCGGACGGCACCGCCTACCGGCTGAAGAACTCCGACGCGGCCGACTCGGCGGCGAACGTGAAGGCCACGTACACCGTCAACGCCTCCTCCGAGGCGGCGGAAGGCACCTGGAACCTGCGGGTCCGGGACGTCTACCAGCAGGACTCCGGCTACATCAACAGCTGGAAGCTGACCTTCTGAGCTGACGGCGGCCGCGCGCGGGCCAACCGCCGCGACCCGCCGCCCAGTTCGGCGTCCACCAGACCGGGCGTCGCCCCTCACCTGGGGCGACGCCCGCTCCGTTGCGTACAACTCCGGCATACGAACAGTGATGTTCGCTCTACGGACGATTTCCCGCCAACTTCCCGACCACCCCCTGACATGCACGCGTTCGAGTGGCAGTCTTCCCCCTCAAGTCACACCCGCATCGCTTTGCACCCCCACCCTTGGCAAAGTCGAAGGAGCACGCGTGTCCCCCCACATATCCCGTAAGGCGCGTATCACCGGTATCTCCCTGGCGGCGGCCGGCGCCCTGATAGCCGGGGCCGTCACGGCCGGTACCGCGGGCGCCTCCCCCACAGGCCCCGACACCACCGCGAAGGCCGCGAAGGCCGCGGCGGCCTCGCCCGTCCAGCTGACCGCCTCGCACCGCGCCGAACTGCTGCGCGACGCCGGCGCCACCAAGGCCCGGGCGGCGAAGGAACTGGGCCTGGGCGCCCAGGAGAAGCTCGTCGTCAAGGACGTCGTCAAGGACGCCGACGGCACCACCCACACCCGCTACGACCGCACCTTCGCCGGACTGCCGGTCCTCGGCGGCGACCTGATCGTGCACCGGGCCAAGGACGGCGCGGTCAAGAGCACGACCAAGGCCAACAGCGCGAAGATAGCCGTCGCCTCGACCACCCCGAAGATCGCCCCGAAGGCCGCGGCCCAGGCCGCCCAGGGCACCGCGAAGTCGTTCGGCGCCAAGCAGGCCGCCGCCGTGACGCCCAAGAAGGTCGTCTGGGCCGCCTCCGGCAAGCCGGTCCTGGCGTACGACACCGTGGTCGGCGGCTTCCAGAAGGACGGCACGCCCAACCAGCTGCACGTCATCACCGACGCCGACACCGGCAAGAAGCTCTTCCAGTACCAGGGCATCGAGAACGGCGCGGGCACCAGCGCCTACAGCGGCTCGGTCGAGATCGGCACGAAGAAGGGCGGCAGCGGCTTCGAGCTGACCGACGAGGGGCGCGGCGGCCACTCCACGTTCAACCTGAGCGGCAGCGAGAGCGGCGAGGGCAAGCTGTTCACCGACGAGGACGACAAGTGGGGCAACGGCAAGGCCGACGACCCGCAGACCGCCGCCGTCGACGCCGCCTACGGCGCCCAGCTGACCTGGGACTACTACAAGACCGTGCACGGCCGCGCAGGCATCAAGGGCGACGGCAAGGGCGCCACCTCGCGCGTCCACTACGGCCAGAACTACGCCAACGCGTTCTGGGACGACAGCTGCTTCTGCATGACGTACGGCGACGGCGAGGGCAACAAGAAGCCCCTCACCTCGATCGACGTGGCGGCGCACGAGATGAGCCACGGCGTCACCTCGGCCACCGCCAACCTCACCTACAGCGGCGAGTCGGGCGGCCTGAACGAGGCCACCTCCGACATCTTCGGCACCTCCGTGGAGTTCTTCGCGAAGAACAAGGAGGACGCCGGCGACTACCTGATCGGCGAGAAGATCGACATCGCCGGTGACGGCAAGCCGCTGCGCTACATGGACAAGCCCTCCAAGGACGGCCAGTCCCTGGACAGCTGGACCCCGGAGGCCGGCAACGTCGACGTGCACTACTCCTCGGGCATCGCCAACCACTTCTTCTACCTGCTCTCCGAGGGCAGCGGCGCGAAGGAAATCGGCGGCGTCAAGTACGACAGCCCGACCGCGGACGGCAAGAAGGTCGAGGGCATCGGCCGGGACAAGGCCGAGAAGATCTGGTTCAAGGCGCTGACCACGTACATGACCTCGAACACCGACTACAAGGGCGCCCGTGAGGCGACCGTCAAGGCGGCCACCGACCTGTTCGGCGCGGACAGCGCCGAGGTCAAGGGCGTCGAGGCGGCCTGGACGGGTGTCGCGGTGAAGTAAGGGCGGTACGGCCGGCCCGTCCTCCCGGGACGGCGCACCCCACGACCGGGCGGTGTCCGGAGGCTCCCAACCTCCCTTCGGACACCGCCCTTCCACATGCCCGGCGGCGTCCGGTGCCGGACCGGTGACTAGGGTGCCCGTATGAGCGATGAGGGGGCGACCGTCCGGGTGCTGCTGGCGGACGACGAGGCGATGATCCGGGCCGGGGTGCGCGCCATCCTCGGCGCCGCGCCCGGCATCGAGGTGGTCGCGGAGGCGGCCGACGGGCGGCAGGCGGTGGACCTGGCGCTGCGGCACCGGCCCGACGTCTGCCTGCTGGACATCCGGATGCCGCGCCTGGACGGCCTGGGCGCCGCGGCCGAACTGCGCCGGACGCTGCCGGAGACCGCCGTGGTGATGCTCACGACCTTCTCCGAGGACACGTACGTGGCCGGCGCCCTCGGCTCCGGCGCCAGCGGCTTCCTGCTGAAGACCGGCGACCCGCGCGAGCTGATCACCGGGGTGCGGGCCGCCGCCGAGGGCGGCGCGTATCTCTCGCCGTCCGTGGCCCGCCGCGTCATCAGCCAGTTCGCCGGCGGCGCGCTGGGCAGGGCGGCCGCGGCCCGGACCCGTACCGAAGAGCTGACCGGGCGCGAGCGCGAGGTGCTCGCCCTGGTCGGTGCCGGACTGTCGAACGCGGAGATCGCCGGCCGGCTGTACGTCGTCGAGGGCACGGTCAAGGCGTACGTCAGCGCGATCCTGGCCCGGCTGGGCCTGAAGAACCGCGTACAGGCGGCGATCCTCGCGTACGAGGCGGGTCTGGTCCGGGACGAGTGAACCGGCCGGGGCGGGCCCGCCCGGTGGTCCGCTTACTTTCGTCAGGGGCGCCGGCGGGCCCCGATCGGCGAAGCTGGCCCGTATGTTCACCCGTCTCCCGCGGCTCGTGCCGCCCGCCGGCCGGCGCCCCTGGTGGGCCGCCCGGCTGCTGGACGTCTGCCTGTGGCTGGCCCTGTCCCTGCCGTTCACCGCCGCCTTCGACGACGACCTCGGCGCCCGGGCGTGGCGGGCGCTGATCGGCATCCCGCTGCTGGGCGCGGCGGTGGCGGTGCGCCGGACGTGGCCGCTGGCGGCGCTCGCCGTGCCCCTCGGGCTGGCGCTGGCCACCAGCCGGGACCTGTTCACGGTGGAATACACCGCCGCGCTGGCCGTGCTGGCGTACCTGGCCGGCGTACGGGCCGAGCGGGCCCGCGCCGCCCTCTGGCTCTTCGCGGGCGTCGCGGCCGTCAGCCTGCCGCTGTGCGTCGTCCTCACCCGCAACATGTGGCCGTGGTTCTCCGCGGTGCTCACCCTGCTCTTCAACGTCGTCCTGCCGTGGCTGCTCGGCCGGTACCGCCGCCAGTACGCGGCCCTGGTCCGTACGGGCTGGCAGCTCGCCGAGCGGATGGAGCACGAGCAGCAGGTGGTCGCCGACCGCACCCGGCTGCGCGAACGGGCCCGGATCGCCGGGGACATGCACGACTCGCTCGGCCACGAACTGGCGCTGCTCACCCTGCGGGCCGGGGCCCTGGAGGTCGATCCGCGGCTGGCGCCGGACCAGCGGGCGGCGGTCGGTGAACTGCGGGCGGCGGCGGGCGCGGCGGCCGAACACCTGCGGGACATCATCGGCGTGCTGCGCACCGACGACCGGACCGAGCCGTCCCGGCTGCCCGCCGACGACAGCGTCGAGGCCCTCGTCGAACGCGCCCGGGCCTCCGGCCTGGACGTCTCGCTGCGGCGCGCCGGGGTACCGGAGGGGGATGTGGCGGCCATGCCGGTGATGGGCGGGCGTGCCGTGTACCGCGTCGTCCAGGAGGGTCTGACCAACGCCGCGAAGCACGCGCCGGGCGCGCCGGTGGACGTGCGGCTGGACGGCGACGGGCGGCGGCTGGACGTCACGGTCACCAACGCGGCGCCCCCGCCCGGCACGGCGCCCGCCCCGGCCCCGGTCTCCGGCGGCAACGGGCTGGTGGGGCTGGACGAGCGGGTCCGGCTGGCGGGCGGTGAACTGCGCGCCGGGCCGACGCCCGCGGGCGGCTTCGAGGTCGCGGCGCGGCTGCCGACGACCGGCCGGGCGCCGGTGCGCGGCCCCGGCGACACCTCCCGGTGGAGCCTGTCGCAGCGGGAACTGGCGTCCGCCCGGGAGCGGGTGCGGCGGCGGCTGGTGCAGACCGTGACCGTGCCGGCCGCGCTGTTCACCGGACTGCTGCTGGTCATGGGCGTCTTCGCGCTGATCAGCCCGTCCTGGTCGGTGCTGGACCGTGGGACGTACGAGCGGCTGCGGATCGGCGAGGACCGGGCGGCGGTGGAGGCGCGGCTGCCGTTCTTCTCCGTGGACGTACCACCGGACGGCACCCCCGCCCCGCCGCCCGGCCACACCTGCCGGTACTACGGCTACCGCGCGTACACCGACGACGTGGCGTACCAACTGTGCTTCGCGGACGGCCGGCTGGCGTCGAAGGACGTCGTCCACCGCCGGGACCGGCCGTCGGCGCGGTAGCCGTGGCGCCGCTCCGTCACCTCACCTCCAGCACGATCTTCCCCGTCGTCCGGCCGGTCTCGCCCATTTCGTGCGCCTTCGCGGCCTCCGCCAGGGGGAAGGCCGCGGCGATGTGCGCACGCAGCCTGCCGGATGCGGCGAGGGCGGCGATCTCCCGCATGCCCGCGTGGTCGGCCTCGACGATCATCTGTGCCAGGCGGACCCCGCGTTCGGCGGCCCGGGCGGTCTCCTGCGGGGTGGCGCCGACGAGGATCGTGACGACGGTCCCGCCCTCGCGCACCACCTCCAGGGAGCGGGTGAGGGTGTCGCCGCCGATGGTGTCCAGGACCACGTCGACCGTCCCGGCGGCCTCGGTGAAATCGGTCTCCCGGTAGTCGATCACCTCGTCGGCGCCGAGCGAGCGCAGGAAGTCGTGCTTGCCCGCACTGGCCGTGCCGATCACATGGGCGCCCCTGGCCTTGGCGATCTGTACGGCGAGGTGGCCGACGCCGCCCGCCGCCGCGTGGATCAGGACCCGTCGGCCGGGCCCGATGTCCGCGGTGTCCACCAGGGCCTGGTACGCGGTGAGCGCGGCCAGCGGCAGGGCGCCCGCCTGGACGTGGTCGAGGGCGGCGGGCTTGTGCACGAAGGCGCGCGCGGGGCCGGTGACGTACTCGGCGTGGGTGCCGACGCCGTACGGGTACGGGACCATGCCGAAGACCTCGTCGCCCGGTTCGAACAGGGTGACGCCGATGCCGACGGCCGTCACGACGCCGGAGACGTCCCAGCCCAGGACGCGGGGCAGCTCCTTGATGAAGAGTCCGGCCGCGCGGTGCTTCCAGTCGGTGGGGTTGACCCCGGCGGCGCGGACCGCGATCTGGATCTGGCCGACGCCCGGCTCGGGGCGGGGAAGTTCGGTTTCCTTCAGGACCTCGGGTCCGCCGGTGACGTCCTGGCTGATGGCACGCATGGTGTGTTCGCTCATGCCGTCCAGCATCATCGGCCGTCCGGACCGCGACAATGGCACGATGGCCATCTCCCGATAGGATCGTGCCATGCGTACGCATCGTGTGGTGGTCCTGGCCCTGGAGGGCGTCTATCCGTTCGAGCTCGGCATACCAGGGCGGGTCTTCGGCGCCGCCGACGGCCGCTACGAAGTGCTGACCTGCTCGGCCGACGGGCGCCCGGTGCGCTGCGGCGCCGACTTCTCGATCACCGTCGAGCACGGGCCGGAGGTGCTGCGCACCGCCGACACGGTGGTGATCCCGTCCATCGCCCCCGACCACGTCCGCAGCGAGCTGCCGGACACGGTCGCCGCCGCGCTGGCGATGGTCCGCCCCGGTACGCGCACCGTGTCGATCTGCACCGGCGCCTACGTCCTGGCCGCCGCCGGACTGCTGGACGGCCGCCCGGCCACCACCCACTGGCAGCTCACCGAGGACTTCCGGCGGCGCTTCCCGAAGGTCCGGCTCACCCCCGACGTGCTCTTCGTCGACGACGGCGACGTGCTCACCTCGTCCGGCGCCGCCTCCGGCATCGACGTGTGCCTGCACCTGGTGCGCGCGGACCACGGCGGCGCGCTCGCCAACCACGCGGCCCGGAAGTGCGTCGTACCGCCGTTCCGCGACGGCGGCCAGGCCCAGTACGTCGAACAGCCGGTGCCCGCACCGACCGCGACCGGCACCGCGGCCACCCAGCAGTGGGCCCTGGAGCACCTGGACGAGCCGCTGACCCTGACCCGGCTAGCCCGGCACGCCGGGATGAGCCTGCGCACCTTCAACCGCCGGTTCCGCGACGAGACCGGGCTCAGCCCCGGGCGGTGGCTGATCCAGCAGCGGCTGCTGCGCGCCCGCCAGCTGCTGGAGACCAGCGACCTGCCGGTGGACCTGATCGCCGGGCAGGTCGGCTTCGCGGGCGGCGCGTCCCTGCGGCAGCATCTGCACGCCGCGATCGGCGTCTCGCCGCAGACCTACCGGCGCACCTTCCGGGCTCCTCGCGCGGCGACGGGCGGGACCAGCCGGCGGTTCCCACTGGCTGATCCCGCCCGTCGCGCCCCCGTCCGGCTGTACGCGGCCGTACAGCCGGTCTAGCTTGGCCGGGTCCGGCTCGTACCGGAACGGACCACCGAGAGGGGACCCCCACCATGGCGTTCGGATTCGTCGCCTTCCACTACCCGGCTCCCGAGCACGTCGAGGAGTTCGTCGCCGAGTGCCACCAGGTCGCCGAGGCGGCGCGGTCGCAGCCGGGCTTCCTGTCCGTGGGGGTCTGGGTCACCCCGGACGGCGAAGCCGTCGTCACCACCGGCGCCTTCGAGACCGAGGAGGCCTTCCGCGCGGCGGCCGAGGTGGGCCGCGAGCTGGGCGCGACACCCGAGGGCCTGAGCGACCTGGAGGTCCGGCCCCGCCAGGTCCACTTCCTCGTGTCGCGGTGAACGCCACGGCCGGGGCCGCGCACGACGCCGTGCGCGGCCCCGGCCGGTACGGAGGGCGGCCGGCCGTCAGCGCATCAGCACCCCGGCCTCCTCGCCCGTCGCCTGTGACGGCACCGCCAGCAGCCCCATCTCGGCGGCGGACGCCAGCAGCCGGTGCGCGGGCAGGACGCGGACCGTATAGCCGAAGGAGCCGGTCCGGTCCAGGGCGAGCGGCCCCTCGTAGAGCCAGCGGCCTTCCAGGTCCGGGCCGCCGGTCGGCTTGAGCGGCACGGTCGTCGCATCCGTGATCCGGTCCGACTCGTCCACCCGGCCCGAGACGACCTGCACCTCCACATCGTCCGGGGCCAGCTCGCCGAGCGTGACGCGTACCCGCAGCGCGAGCGTGGCGCCCAGTTCGGCGCTGCCGTTGGGCGGGCCGCCCGGCACGCCGGCCGGCTCCGCGCGCTCCACCGCGAGCGCCCCGGTCTCCACGTGGTCCACCGCGACCTGCGGCCACGCGGCCCGCACCCGCGCCTTCCACGCCGCCAGTTCGGTCGCGGCCTGCGGGGTCAGTGCCCGCTGGGCACGGGCGGCGGGCGCGTACAGCCGCTCCACGTACTCGCGCACCATCCGGCCCGCCAGCACCTTGGGCCCCAGATTGACCAGCGTCTGCCGGACCATCTCGACCCAGCGCTGCGGGACGCCGTTCGCGTCGCGGTCGTAGAAGCGCGGGGCGACCCGCTGCTCCAGCAGCTCGTAGAGGGCGTTGGCCTCCAGGTCGTCGCGCCGGTTCTCGTCGGTGGCGTGGCCGTCGGCGGTCGGGATGGACCAGCCGAAGTCCGGCTCGTACCACTCGTCCCACCAGCCGTCCAGCACGGACAGGTTGAGGCAGCCGTTGAGCGCCGCCTTCATGCCCGAGGTGCCGCACGCCTCCAGCGGGCGCAGCGGGTTGTTGAGCCAGACGTCGCAGCCGGGATAGAGCTTCTGCGCCATGGCCATGCCGTAGTCGGGCAGGAAGACCAGCCGCTGCCGTACGCGCGGGTCGTCGGCGAAGCGCACCAGCTCCTGCACCAGGCGCTTGCCGCCGTCGTCGGCCGGGTGGGCCTTGCCCGCCACCACGATCTGCACCGGCCGCTCGCGGTGCAGCAGCAGCTCCATCAGCCGGTCGCGGTCGCGCAGCATCAGGGTGAGCCGCTTGTAGGAGGGCACCCGGCGGGCGAAACCGATGGTCAGCACGTCCGGGTCGAGCACACCGTCGATCCAGCCCAGTTCCGCGGCGCCCGCGCCGCGCTGCCGCCAGGAGACGTGCAGCCGGCGCCGTACCTCCTCCACGAGCTGTTCGCGCAGCACCCGCCGCAGGTCCCAGACGTCCGCGTCCGGGATGTCGGCCACCGCCGACCAGCGCCGCGAGTCGCCGACCGACAGCGCGTCCTCGGTGCGGCCGGCCCCGATCTGCCGCGCGCCCAGCCGGAAGACCTCGGGCGCCACCCAGGTCGGGGCGTGCACGCCGTTGGTGACGGAGGTGATCGGCACGTCCTCCGGGTCGAAGCCCGGCCACAGCCCGGCGAACATCTCCCGGCTGACCCGGCCGTGCAGGGTGGAGACGCCGTTGGCGCGCTGGGCCAGCCGCAGGCCCATCACCGCCATGTTGAAACAGTTCGGCTCGCCGCCGGGGTAGGTCTCCAGGCCGAGCGCGAGAATCCGCTCGACGTCGATGCCGGGCAGCTCCGCCGCCGGGCCGAAGTGGCGGGCGACCAGTTCGCGGTCGAAGCGGTCGATGCCCGCGGGGACGGGGGTGTGGGTGGTGAAGACCGTGCCGGCGCGGACGGTCTCCAGGGCGCCGTCGAAGCCGAGCCCGACCGGCCCGCCGGCCTCGCCGGGGCCGCCCTCCCGGCCGGCGTCCGCCAGCTCCCGGATGCGCTCCAGGCCCAGGAAGCCCGCGTGTCCCTCGTTCGTGTGGAACACCTCGGGCGCGGCGTGGCCGGTCAGCCGGCAGTACGTCCGTACGGCGCGGACCCCGCCGATCCCCAGCAGCATCTCCTGCAACAGGCGGTGCTCGCTGCCCCCGCCGTAGAGCCGGTCGGTCACATCCCGCTCGCCCGGCGCGTTCTCCTCCACGTCGGAGTCCAGGAGCAGCAGCGGCACCCGCCCGACCCGGGCCACCCAGACGAGCGACCGCAGCCGGCGCCCGCCGGGCAGCGCGAGCGCGACCTGCGCGGGCGACCCGTCGGCCTCCCGCAGCAGGTCCAGCGGCAGCTCGTTGGGGTCCAGCACCGGGTAGTGCTCCTGCTGCCAGCCCTCACGGGAGAGCGACTGGCGGAAGTAGCCGTGCCGGTAGAGCAGGCCGACACCGATCAGCGGTACGCCGAGGTCGCTGGCGGCCTTGAGGTGGTCGCCGGCGAGGATGCCGAGGCCGCCGGAGTACTGGGGCAGGGCGGCGGTGATGCCGAATTCGGGCGAGAAGTAGGCGACGGCCTCGGGCAGCCGCCCGTCCCGGCCGCTCTGGTACCAGCGCTGCCCGGTGAGGTAGTCCTGCAGGTCGTCGGCGGCGGCGCCGAGCCGGCGCAGGAATCTGCGGTCCCCGGCCAGTTCCGCCAGCCGCTCGGCGGAGACGGTGCTCAGCAGCCGTACGGGGTCCAGCCCCGCGCGGCGCCGGCCGGCGGGTGCTATGGCGTGGAACAGTTCGCGGGTCTCGGGGTGCCAGGACCAGCGCAGATTGCGCGCCAGGTCGCTGAGGGGTCGCAGGGGCTCCGGGAGGACGGGGCGCACGGTGAACCGACGAATGGCCTTCACGCTACGACGGTAGCGGCGCGGGGCCCGCCGGTTCGCCCGGTAGCCCGCAATCCGTACGGATCCGGCCGCCAACTGCCGTGCTCCGGCCGTCGCTTGGCCCGTCACCCGTTCGGCCGAGCCGGGCCCCCGGAGGACGCTTTCCGGCCGTCCCGGGACCCGGCGCGGCGCACCGGACCGGCCGGGATGCGGCGCATCCCTCCCCCGGCCCCACCCACCTCTTGCGGCCGATATGGCCGGTTCCACACCCTCGTGCACTCTTGTACGGGCTCGCGCCGGGCGGAAGGCTGCGGTGTGGCGCCGCCGGCACGGGTGCGACGGTACCCGGCTCCCGTACGCAACCCCGGTGGTGTCCCGCCGAGTTGAGGAGGGGAACGGGACACATGTCACCGATACGGACCCGCCGCGGGGGCCCGGCCGCGGCCGTCGCCGCGGCCGTGCTCGCGGTCGCCGCCCTGCCCGCGCACGCCGCCCCGCCCGGCCCGGGAGCGCCGGCCGCCGCCACCGGGGCCGCCCCGGCGCGCGGCGGCTACATCGTCACCCTGGCGTCCGGGCCCGGGAAGGTGCGGGCGGCGTCCGCGGCGGGCCGGGCCCTGGCGGCGCGGTACGGGGCGCGGATCAGCCACACGTACCGCACGGCGGTCAACGGCTTCGCCGTACGGGCGACCCGGGCCCAGGCGCGGCGGCTGGCCGCGGACCCGGCAGTCGCGTCCGTGACCCGCGACCGGACGGTCTCGCTGGACCGTACGCAGCGCAACCCGCCGTCCTGGGGTCTGGACCGTCTGGACCGCGCGGGCCTGCCGCTGGACCGGTCCTACACGGCGCCGCCGTCGGGCGGTAGGGGCGTGACGGTGTACGTGCTCGACACCGGCGTCCGCACCACGCACCGGGACTTCGGCGGCCGGGCCCGCAGCGGCTGGGACTTCGTGGACGGCGACGCGGACGCCGGCGACGCCAACGGCCACGGCACGCACGTCGCCGCGACGGCCGCGGGCACCCGGTACGGCGTCGCCAAGCGAGCCCGGGTGGTCGGCGTACGCGTCCTGGACCGTACGGGCCGGGGCACCACCGCGCAGGTCATCGCCGGGATCGACTGGGTGGCCCGGCACGCGCGGCGCCCGGCGGTGGCCGTCCTCAGCCTGGGCAGCGCGCCCAGCCCACAGCTCGACCAGGCGGTACGCAGCGCCGTCGCGTCCGGCGTCACCGTCACGGTCGCGGCCGGCAACAACGGGCGGCGGGCCGGGGCCTCTTCGCCGGGGCGGGTGCGCGAGGCGCTCACGGTGGGGGCGAGTGACGCCCGGGACCGGCGGGCCGCGTTCTCCAACTGGGGCGCGGAAGTCGACCTGTTCGCACCGGGTGTGGACATCACGTCGGCGTGGCACTCGGGAGACACCGCGCAGCGGACCCTCTCCGGCACGTCCATGGCCGCTCCGCACGCGGCCGGCGCGGCTGCGCTCTACCTGTCGTCCCATCGGCGGGCCGGACCGAAGGAGGTGCACCACGCGCTGGCCGCCACCGCGGCCCGGCACCGGATCACGGCGGCGGGCCCCGGCTCACCGACCGCGTTGTTGCAGGTCAGAACCCGTTAGCGGAATGTGGGCGGCACCGGCCGCCGGCCCGGTGCCGACGGACCGCGGCCGCCCGCCCGGGGGTGCCGGCGCCCCCGCCGGGCGCGGGACGGGCCCGGGTCATATTCCGTTCCACGGTTACGTGCCGGTAGTGCGCGGACGGCCGGATTGCCCGACCGCGCGCCCCGGGAAGGCTTTGGCGGTACCGTCCCCGCGCATCGCGCCGCACGGCTTCCCGCACGCCCCATCCGCCAACCGAGTGAAAGCGGACAGGAGAGCCCATGCCCGCAGCCCGTCCAACTGTCGCGAAAACGATAGAAAGGCCAGAATCCAGTAGTACATCCCAACCGTCAGGTGACCCCATGATCGGCCGCATCCCCGTGCTGGACCTCCACCCGCTGATCGACTGCGGCCGGCGCCCGGCGAAAGCGGTGGTCGGCGAGACCTTCGAGATCTCGGCCACCGTCTTCCGCGAGGGCCATGACGCGGTCGCCGCCAACGTCGTCCTGCGCGACCCCCTCGGCCGGCCGGGGCCCTGGACCCCCATGCGCGAACTGGCGCCCGGCACCGACCGCTGGGGCGCCGAGGTCACCCCGGACGTGGAGGGCCGGTGGACGTACGGCGTCGAGGGCTGGTCAGACCCGGTCGGCACCTGGCGCCACCACGCCGGCATCAAGATCCCGGCCGGTATCGACACCGAACTGGTGCTCGCCGAGGGCACGGTGCTCCATGAACGCGCCGCGGAGCAGGTGCCGAAAAGAGACGGCCGGGAAGCGGTGCTGGCCGCCGCGGACACCCTGCGCGACACCCGGCTGCCCGCCGCCACCCGGCTGGCCGCCGCGCTCGCCCCCGAGGTCACCGGCGCCCTCGACCGCCACCCGCTGCGCGAACTGGTCACCGCCTCGCGCACCGCGCCCCTGCTGGTCGAGCGCCGCCGCGCGCTGTTCGGATCGTGGTACGAGCTGTTCCCGCGGTCGGAGGGCGCGGTGGTGCGCAAGGGCGCGGCGCCGGTCAGCGGAACGTTCCGGACGGCCGCCGAGCGGCTGCCGGCGGTCGCCGCCATGGGCTTCGACGTCGTGTACCTGCCGCCCGTGCACCCGATCGGCACGTCCTACCGCAAGGGACCCAACAACGCGCTCTCCGCCGGGCCGCACGACGTCGGGTCGCCGTGGGCCATCGGCTCGGCCGAGGGCGGGCACGACGCGCTCCATCCGGACCTCGGCACCTTCGAGGACTTCGACCACTTCGTGCAAACGGCGCGCGACCTGCGCATGGAGGTGGCACTGGACTTCGCCCTCCAGTGCTCGCCGGACCACCCCTGGGTCACCGAGCACCCCGAGTGGTTCCACCACCGCGCGGACGGCTCCATCGCCTACGCCGAGAATCCGCCGAAGAAGTACCAGGACATCTACCCCCTCGCGTTCGACGCCGACCTGGGCGGCCTGGTGCGGGAGACGGAGCGGCTGCTGCGCTTCTGGATGGAGCGCGGGGTGCGCATCTTCCGCGTCGACAATCCGCACACCAAGCCGGTGGTCTTCTGGGAAAAGGTCATCGCGGACGTCAACCGCACCGATCCGGACGTCATCTTCCTGGCCGAGGCGTTCACCCGGCCCGCCATGATGCGCACGCTGGCCCAGATCGGGTTCCAGCAGTCGTACACCTACTTCACCTGGCGCAACACCAAGCACGAGCTCACCGAGTACCTCACCGAGCTGTCGCGCGTATCGGCCTCGTACATGCGGCCGAATTTCTTCGTCAACACGCCGGACATCCTGCACGCCTATCTCCAGCACGGCGGACGGCCCGCGTTCGAGGTACGCGCGGTGCTGGCCGCCACCCTCTCCCCGACGTGGGGCGTCTACGCCGGATTCGAGCTGTGCGAATCGACGCCGGTACGAAGTGGCAGCGAGGAGTACCTGGATTCCGAAAAGTACCAACTCAGGCCCCGGGATTGGGAGACAGCGGGCCGCCAGGGCCGTACGATCGCACCTCTCATCACCGCACTGAACCGCTTGCGACGCCGCCACCCGGCACTCCAGCAGCTGCGCAACCTCCATTTCCACGCCGTCGACAACGACGCCGTTCTCGCCTATTCCAAGCGGGCCGGGAACGGTGCCGGCGCCGACACCGTGCTCACCGTCGTCAACCTCGACCCGCACCACACCCACGAGGCGACGGTGTCGTTGGACATGCCGGAACTCGGCCTCGATTGGCACGATTCCGTCCCGGTGCGCGACGAGCTCACCGGCGAGACCTACCACTGGGGCAGGGACAACTATGTGCGCCTCGATCCGGGCCGCTCGCCGGCCCCCGCGCACCTGCTCTCCCTGCGACCGTCCTCACCGATCGGAGGGTCACCCAATTGATCGTCAACGAGCCCGTCCCGGACAAGTTCGAGGACACCCCGGCCAAGGACCGCGATCCCGACTGGTTCAAACGGGCCGTCTTCTACGAGGTCCTGGTCCGCTCCTTCCAGGACAGCAACGGTGACGGCATCGGCGACCTCAAGGGCATCACGGCCAAACTGGACTATCTCCAGTGGCTCGGCGTGGACTGCCTGTGGCTTCCGCCGTTCTTCAAGTCGCCGCTGCGGGACGGGGGTTACGACGTCTCGGACTACACCGCCGTGCTGCCGGAATTCGGGGACCTGGCGGACTTCGTGGAGTTCGTGGACGCCGCGCACCAGCGCGGGATGCGGGTGATCATCGACTTCGTCATGAACCACACCAGCGACCAGCACCCGTGGTTCCAGGAGTCCCGCACCGACCCGGACGGGCCGTACGGCGATTACTACGTCTGGGCCGACGACGACAAGCAGTACCAGGACGCGCGGATCATCTTCGTCGACACCGAGGCGTCGAACTGGACCTTCGACCCGGTGCGCAAGCAGTACTTCTGGCACCGCTTCTTCTCCCACCAGCCGGACCTGAACTACGAGAACCCGGCCGTCCAGGAGGAGATGCTCTCCGCGCTGCGCTTCTGGCTCGACCTGGGGATCGACGGGTTCCGGCTGGACGCGGTCCCGTACCTGTACGCCGAAGAGGGCACCAACTGCGAGAACCTGCCCGCCTCGCACGCCTTCCTCAAGCACGTGCGGGCCGAGATCGACGCGCATTACCCGGACACGGTGCTGCTGGCCGAGGCCAACCAGTGGCCGGAGGACGTCGTCGACTATTTCGGCGACTACTCCAAGGGCGGGGACGAATGCCACATGGCGTTCCATTTCCCGGTCATGCCGCGCATCTTCATGGCGGTCCGTCGGGAATCGCGCTACCCGGTCTCGGAAATCCTGGCCAAGACCCCGGAGATTCCGGCCAACTGCCAGTGGGGCATCTTCCTGCGCAACCACGACGAGCTGACGCTCGAAATGGTCACGGACGAAGAGCGCGACTATATGTATGCGGAATATGCCAAGGACCCGCGCATGCGGGCCAATATCGGCATCCGCCGCCGGCTGGCCCCGCTGCTCGACAACGACCGCAACCAGATCGAGCTGTTCACCGCGCTGCTGCTGTCGCTGCCCGGCTCGCCGATCCTGTATTACGGCGACGAGATCGGCATGGGCGACAACATCTGGCTCGGTGACCGGGACGCCGTCCGCACCCCGATGCAGTGGACCCCGGACCGCAACGCCGGATTCTCCTCCTGCGACCCCGGCCGGCTCTTCCTGCCGACCATCATGGACCCGGTCTACGGCTATCAGGTCACCAACGTCGAGGCGTCGATGTCCTCGCCGTCGTCGCTGCTCCACTGGACCCGCCGCATGATCGAGATCCGGAAGCAGAACCCGGCCTTCGGGCTCGGCACCTACACCGAACTCCCCTCGTCCAACCCCGCGGTGCTGGCCTTCCTGCGCGAATACCAGGACGACCTGGTGCTCTGCGTACACAATTTCTCGCGTTTCGCGCAGCCCACCGAACTGGACCTGCGGACATTCAACGGCCGCCACCCGGTCGAGCTGATCGGCGGCGTCCGTTTCCCGCCCATCGGGGAATGGCCCTATCTGCTGACCCTGGCCGGGCACGGCTTCTATTGGTTCCGGCTGCGGAGGGGGGCGGTCTAGGGGCCCCACCGGCGTCCGGCCGGGGCGGCGGAAAACCGCCGCCCGTATCCGCCCGCGCAGCGGGTACGGGCGTTTTCCGACCGCCCCCACGGGCAGTCTCCCTACTACCGCACGGGCCGGGTGAGCCAGCGCCGAAACCCCGGTGTCAGGGGTAATCCCCACGGACGCCGCTGCCGTACGGACGATCCTCACCCGACACGTCCCGCACCGCCGCACAGTCAAGGCCGCATTCCGGGACACTTTGCCCTATCTGTCGTGTGCCCGGGGAAAGGACGCGACGCCATGTCGGAGACCGCCTCGACCCGTGCCATCCGCAGTTCGCATGACCGCCTCTCGATCACCGCGCCCGCGCTGTTGTCCTCCCTCGTCCCCCTGCTGACCGAATGGCTGCCGCGGCAGCGGTGGTTCGCCGGCAAAGGGCGGCCGCTCACGGGGTTCCAGCTGGTGTCGGCGACCGAGCTGCTGCCGTGCGCCGCGGGTGGCGCCACACCGGGACTGCTGCACCTGCTCGTACGGGCCCAGCAGTCGGCGCCTCCTCCAGGGGCCCCGCAGCCGGATCCGGCGGAGGGCCCCGCCGAAACGGCAGCCGGGCCGCCCGGGGGGCCGACGGCCGCCCCGGACTGCTACCAACTCCTGCTGGGCGTGCACAGCGCGCTGCCGCCGCAGCTCGCCCCCGCCATGATCGGCCGCCCCGGCAGCGGCCCCCTGCACGGCCGTACGGTTTACGACGCCCTGCTGGACACGCGGCTGTGCGCGCTCCTGCTGGAGCGGCTGCGCGTGCCGGGGCGGCTCGGCGGGCTGCGGTTCTGCCGGGTGCCCGACAGCGCCATCTCCTCCGGCATGCCGGCCCGCCCGGTCACCGCCGAGCAGTCCAACTCCTCGGTCATCTACGGAGATTCGTACATCCTCAAGATCTTCCGGCGGACCGCGCCCGGCCTCAACCCGGACCTGGAGCTGCCGCTGGCGCTGGCCCGCGCCAAGTGCGGCCGGGTCCCGGCCCCCGCCGCCTGGTTCGAGACCGACCCGGGGCCCGACGAGGGCGAGCCGGTGACGCTGGGCGTGCTCCAGCCCTACCTGAGCGGCTCGGCCGACGGCTGGCAGCTGGCCCTCAACGCCCTCGCCGTACAGGCCGACTTCACCAGCTCGGCGCGGGCGCTCGGGCACGCCACCGCCGAGGTGCACACCGCGCTGGCCGAGACGCTGCCCACCACCGAGCTGCGCCGCCCCCAACTCGACGCCATCGCGGCCCGGATGAACGAGCGGCTGGTGGCCACCGCGCGGGTGGTGCCCGCCCTGCGGCCGTACTGCGCGCGGCTGCGCACCGCCTTCGACGAGCTGGCCGCCCTCGGGCACGACGGCCGCGCCTGGCCCGCCCAGCGCATCCACGGCGACCTGCACCTGGGCCAGACGCTGCGGACCGCCGACGAGGGCCGCTGGTCGCTGATCGACTTCGAGGGCGAGCCGTCCCGGCCGCTGGCCGAGCGGCGCCGCCCGCAGCCCGCGGTGCGGGACGTGGCGGCCATGCTGCGCTCCTTCGACTACGCGGCGCGCAGCGGCCCTTCGGGCGGCGACCCCTGGTCGCTGGAGTGGGCGCGGCGCACCCGGGCCGCCTACTGCCTCGGGTACGCGGAGGCCGGGGGGCTCGATCCGCGCTCGGCGCCCGAGCTGATGCGCGCGTACGAGACCGACAAGGCGGTGTACGAAGTGCTGTACGAGGCCCGCCACCGGCCGAACTGGCTGCCCGTACCGATGGCCGCGGTGCGGCGGCTCGCCGGGGCGCAGGCGTCCCGGGGCGCCACCGGCGCCGACCCCGGCACGGGCCCGGACCTGGATGTGGCCGATGGGCGCGCATGAAACGGCGGGAGCGGGCCACCCGCAGCTCTACGGAGCACCAGCATCGGCGGGTGCGGCACCGGCGGCACCGCCCGCGGGCCCGGTACGTCCGGTACACCCGGTGCGCGCCGGACTCCCGCACCCCGGACACCTCAGACACCACCTGAGACAACCCTGATACCTGCCATCTGGCCGAGGAGGCTCCTCTCGTGACCGCCCGTTCGTCGTCCCGCCGCCCATCGCAAGAACCCGCGCCCGCCCGTGGCACGGCCGTCCGGGGTACGCCCCCGGAGGCACCCGCCGGCCGGTCCGGTGTCCCGGCGACCTTCCTGCCGGGGCGTGATGAGCCTGCCGGACCCGGCGGAACCGCCTCGCCCGACCGGACCGCCGAGACGCGTGAGACCGAGGGGGCCGGTGAGGCCGCCGAGCGGCCACCGCACCAGCGCGACCACGGCGAGCCCCTGCCGGAGCCGCCCGCCGGCGCGCGCCCGGACGGCGCGCGGACCGACGGCGCGCGGAGCGGCCCCGCCCCCGACCCCAGCGGCGGGAGCCGGGGCGTGCGGACCGCGCCGCCGCTCGACCCCGAGGACCGGGACCGGCTGCTGTCCGGCGCCCACCACGACCCGCACGGCCTGCTCGGCGCCCATCCGGTGCGCGGCGGGGTGCTCTTCCGCACCCTGCGCCCGTACGCGAAGGGCGTCACCGTCCTCGCCAAGGGCCTGCGCGCCGACCTGCACGACGAGGGCGACGGCCTGTTCGGCGGCGTCCTGCCGCTGTCCGCGGTGCCCGAGTACGAGCTGCTGGTCTCGTACGACGACAACGACGTGACCGTGCACGACCCGTACCGCTTCCTGCCCGCCGTCGGCGAACTGGACCTGTACCTGTTCGGCGAGGGCCGCCACGAGGAGCTGTGGCAGGCGATGGGCGCCTGGCCGATGGTCCACCAGGGCGTCACCGGGACGCGCTTCACCGTCTGGGCGCCGAACGCCCGGGGCGTGCGTGTGGTCGGCAACTTCAACTACTGGGACGGCACCGGCTTCCCGATGCGCTCGCTCGGCTCGTCCGGGGTGTGGGAGCTGTTCCTGCCGGGGCTGGGCGAGGGCGAGCTGTACAAGTTCGAGATCACCCGGCCGGACGGGACGAAGACGCTGCGCGCGGACCCGATGGCGCGCCGTACGGAGTGCCCGCCCGCCAACGCCTCGGTCGTGCACGCCTCGCACTACCGGTGGCAGGACGCGGCCTGGATGGAGCGGCGCACCGAGCGGCCGGTGCACGAGGCGCCGTTCTCCGTCTACGAGGTGCACCTCGGGTCGTGGCGCCCCGGCCTGACGTACCGTCAGCTGGCGCAGCAGCTGCCCGCCTACGTCAAGGACCTGGGCTTCACCCACGTCGAGCTGATGCCGGTCGCCGAGCACCCCTTCGGCGGCTCCTGGGGCTACCAGGTCACCGGCTTCTACGCGCCGACCGCCCGGATGGGCACCCCCGACGACTTCAAGTACCTGGTCGACGCGCTGCACCGGGCCGGGATCGGGGTCCTGATGGACTGGGTGCCGGCGCACTTCCCGCGCGACGACTGGGCGCTGGCCGAGTTCGACGGACGGCCGCTGTACGAGCACGAGGACCCGGCGCGGGCCGCGCACCCCGACTGGGGGACCCTGGAATTCGACTACGGCCGCGCCGAGGTGCGCAATTTCCTGGTCGCCAACGCGGTGTACTGGTGCGAGGAGTTCCACATCGACGGGCTGCGGGTGGACGCCGTCGCCTCGATGCTCTACCTCGACTACTCCCGCGAGAGCGGCGAGTGGACGCCCAACGTGCACGGCGGCCGGGAGAACCTGGACGCGGTCGCCTTCCTCCAGGAGATGAACGCGACCGTCTACCGGCGCTGCCCCGGCGTGGTCACCGTCGCCGAGGAGTCCACCGCCTGGGACGGTGTCACCCGGGCCACCCACCACGTGGGGCCCGGCGGCTTCGGCGGGCTCGGCTTCGGGCTGAAGTGGAACATGGGCTGGATGCACGACTCGCTGGGCTATGTGAGCAAGGAGCCGGTGCACCGCAAGTACCACCACAACGAGATGACGTTCTCGATGGTGTACGCGTACTCGGAGAACTACGTGCTGCCGATCTCCCACGACGAGGTGGTGCACGGCAAGCGGTCGCTGGTGTCCAAGATGCCCGGCGACTGGTGGCAGCAGCGGGCCACGCACCGGGCGTACCTCGGGTTCATGTGGGCGCACCCGGGCAAGCAGCTGCTGTTCATGGGGCAGGAGTTCGCGCAGGGGGCCGAGTGGGCGGAGGGCCACGGGCCGGACTGGTGGCTGCTGGACCCGTCGTACTCGGCCGAGCCGGACCACCGCGGTGTCCGGGACCTGGTGCGCGACCTGAACCGCCGGTACACGGACACGCCCGCGCTGTGGGAGCAGGACACCGTGCCGGAGGGCTTCTCCTGGATCGTCGGGGACGCCGGTGAGGACAACGTCTTCGCCTTCCTGCGCTGCGGCCGGGACGGTACGCCGCTGCTGGCGGTCTCCAACTTCTCGCCGGTGGTGCGGCACGCGTACCCGCTCGGGGTGCCGGAGGGCGTGCCGGCCTGGCGGGAGGTGCTGAACACGGACGATGTCCGGTACGGCGGGAGCGGGGTGGGCAACCCGGAGCCGCTGGTGCCCGACGCGTCCGTCCCGTGGCACGGGCGGCCGGCGTCGATCACGCCGGTACTGCCGCCGCTGGCGACGGTCTGGCTGCGGCCGGTGTGAGCGGGCGGTCCGGGGCCGCGGCGCCCGGGACCGGACGGGACGAGACCGGACCGGACCGGCTCAGCGGCCCATGGCCCGCCGCCACCCGTCCAGGAAGGGCGCTTCGGCCGGGTCCGGGCGGTCGCACGCGTTCAGCACGCGGTGCCAGTACGGGTAGTAGGCGGGCAGCTGGGAGAGTTCGGTGAGCCGGGTGGTCGCGGCCTCGCTCAGGCGCAGTGCGGTGGCGGCGAGGTCGTCGCGCAGCTGCTCCTCGTCGCGGGCGCCGATCACCAGGCCGGTGACGCCGGGCCGGCCGAGCAGCCAGGCGAGCACGACCCGCGGCACGGACGTGCCGTGGGCGTCGGCGATCCCGGAAAGGGCTTCGATGATGTCGTAGGCCCGCTCCTTGTCGACCACATGCGGCTCGGGCCAGTCGGTGCCCTGCCGGGTGGTGGCCGGCACCTGCTGCCCGCGCCGCACCTTGCCGCCGAGCAGGCCCTCCCCCAGCGGGCTCCAGACCAGGGTGCCCAGGCCCTGGTCCAGGGCGGCCGGGAGGATCTCGTACTCCGCCTCGCGGGCCTCGGGCGTGTAGTAGACCTGCTGGGCCACCGGCGCGACCAGGCCGTGCAGCCGGGCCGTGTACAGCGTCTTCATGATCTGCCAGCCGTTGAAGTTGGAGATGCCGACGTAGCGGACCTTGCCGTCGGCGACCAGCCGGTCCAGGGCGGTCAGGGTCTCCTCGACCGGCGTCTGGCCGTCCCACTGGTGCAGGTACAGCAGGTCCAGGTGGTCGGTCTGGAGCCGGCGCAGGCTGCGCTCGACCTCGCGCAGGACGCTGTACGCCGACGCACCGCCCTCGTTCGGCCCGTCGCCCACCTGCATCCGGACCTTCGAGGCGAGCAGGACGTCGTCCCGCCGGCCGCGCAGCGCCTCGCCGGTGATCTCCTCGGCCTGTCCGAAGGAGTACATGTTCGCGGTGTCGATCATGTTCACGCCGGCGTCCAGCGCGATGTCGAACAGCCGGCGGGCCTCGTCCACGCCGAGCCCGCCGATCTGCGCGAACTGCTCCCCCGCGCCCACGTTGAGGGTGCCGAGCACGAGCCGGGACACCTTCAGACCGGACCGCCCGAGCGTGCGGTACTCCACGGTTCCTCCTCGGTCGACGGCACGGACGACGACGCGGACGACGTCCGCGATCAACCGTAGGCGCGGGGCCGGGGGAACGCACGGCGGGCCGGGCGTGGCATGGCCCGGGAGACGCACGGGCCGGACATGACGTGGCCCAGGGGACGCACGATGGTCCGGGCGTGGCGTGGCCGCGTACGGGCGCGGGCTCAGTCGCCGGCCCCGGTCAGCTCCGCGCGCAGCCGGGCCAGCTGCGCCGGCCACGCGTGGCCGCCGTCCGCCTCGGCCCACAGCTCGGCCAGCTCGGAGTCCGGCGCGAGCACCCGGTCCAGGGCGTGCACCGCGAGCACGGCGAGCCGGCGCGGCGGCTCGGGGACCGTCAGCTCCGGGCCGTACGCGGAACCGGCGGGGCAGCCGCTGCGGGCGCGGGCGGCGGCTATCAGGGCCGCGGCGGCCACCGCCATCTCCCCTTCCGGGCGCTCCAGGTAGTCCCGTTCGGCGGCGGCGGTCGACAGCACGCCCCGTATCGCGCCGAGCCGCCGGTCGGCCGGCATGGCGGCCAGGTCGTCCAGCAGATCCGCCGCCCCGTCGTTGTCGAACGGCCCCATGCCCCGCGCCCCCATCAGCTTTCGCCCCTCACTCGTCACCGCCCCAACACGCCCGCACCACCACCGGGCCGATTGCATCGTGACACCTGCCACTGACAATCGGCCCGACGGCGGAGCGGGAATCGCGCGGACGCGGCTCAGCGGTGCGCGGACGTGCTGCCGCTGCCCGCCGCGACCGGTTCACGAGCGGAGTCCGGCCCGGCGTCCTGCTGCTGCGTACGACGGCGGCGCGGCAGCAGGACGGCGACCAGCACCGTGCCCGCGCCGAGCACCACCGCGCCGACCAGGCTGGTGTGCGCCACCGCGTCGGAGAACGCCCCGCGCACCGCGTCCGCGACCGCCTGGGCCTGCTGGAGGCCGAGCGCCTGCGCCTTCTCCGGGCCGGCCTTGGGCGCGGCACCGCTCGCCACCTGCTTGCCGACCTCTTTGGCCACCGCGAGCCCGGCGCCCACCGAGTCCTGGGCGGTGGACAGGGCACTGCCCGGCAGCTTCGGGCCGCCGTGCGCCGCGGCCGACGCCGCCGCGTCGGACAGCTTGGAGGAGTAGGTGCTCGCCAGGACCGAACCCAGGATGGCGATGCCGAGCGAGCCGCCCAGCTCGATGGAGGTGTCGTTGACCGCGCCGCCGACGCCGAGCTGGTCCTCGGGGAAGGCGCCCATGATGGCGTCCGTGCACGGCGACAGGGACAGGCCGATGGCCAGGCCCAGGACGATCAGCGGGGCGAGGAAGTCCCCGTACGACGAACCGGCGTCCACGCGGGTGAGCAGGGCGAGGGCGGCCGTGCCGCCGACCATGCCGGTGGTGACGGTGACCTTCATGCCGAGGCGCGGCGTCAGGAAGCCGGTCAGCGCGGCGCCCACGAAGACCGCGCCGGCCAGCGGCAGCATCCGTATGCCGGTGTCCAGGGGCGAGTACCCCAGCACGAACTGGAGGTGCTGGGTCAGGTAGTAGAACGCGCCGAAGACGGCGAGGAAGAAGAGCGCCACGGCCAAGTTGGCGCCCGCGAAGCCGCGGTGGGCGAAGCGGCGTACGTCCAGGACCGGGCGCGGGTGGCGCAGCTCCCAGACGACGAACAGGACCAGGCCGACACCGGCGGCCACCGCGGCGCCGATGGCGCGGGCGTCCCAGCCGAAGTGCGGACCCTGGATGAGCATGTAGATCAGCGAGCCGACCCAGACGACGGACAGCAGACCGCCGACGTAGTCGAGGCGATCGCTGTGGCCCGCCTTGGAGGCCGGGACGACCAGCAGCGCGCCGACGATGCCGAGCGCCGCGACCGGCACGTTGATCAGGAAGGACGAGGCCCAGCCGTGGTCCTCCAGGAGCGCGCCGGCGACCAGCGGGCCGACCGCGATGGCGAGCCCGGCGGTGGCGGTCCAGATGGTGATGGCCAGCGCGCGTTCGCCGCGCGGGAAGGTGGCGGCCAGCAGCGACAGCGTCGCGGGCATGATCATGGCCGCGCCCACGCCCATCACGGCGCGCGCCGCGATCACCCCGCCGGAGCTGTCCACCAGGGCGCCCGCGACCGAGCCGCCCGCGAACACCAGCAGGCCGAGGAGCAGCGCCCCGCGGCGGCTGTACTTGTCGCCGACGGCGCCGAGCATCAGCATCAGCGCGGCGTACGGGACGGTGTAGGCGTCGATCACCCACTGCAGGTCGGAGCTGCTCAGGCCCAGGTCGGCGGTCATGTCGGGGGCCGCGACGGTGAGCGAGGTGTTCGCCATCACGATGATCAGCAGGCTCAGGCACAGCACGCCCAGGGCCCACCAGCGCTTCGGGTAGGGCCGGTCCGTGTCCTGGACCGGCCGGGTCTGCGGAGGAGGCACCCGGTTCACCCTGACTCTCCAAACGATCTCGACGGCACGCACATCCGCGCACAAAATCTTGCACACACATGTGCAATTACACAACAGTGTGCAATTTACGTCGCTGCACAGCCGTGTGCAAAATGAGGGAGGAGCGGGACCGTGACCGCACGCGTCCGCCGACCGAGGAGCCGCCGCGCCATGACCGCACCGACCAGCCGGGCCCACGCCAACCGCCGCCGGATCATGGACATCGCACTGGCCGAACTGCTGCGGCACCCGGACGCGACCATGGACCAGATCGCCCGGGCCGCGGGAGTGGTGCGACGCACCGTCTACGGGCACTTCCCGAGCCGGGAGGCGCTGATCACCGCGCTGACGGACGCCGCCGTGGACGATGTGACGACCGCCTTCGCCGACGGCACGGCCGACCCGTCCGAGCCCGCCGACGTGGCCCTGGCACGTGCCACGCTCGCCACATGGGAATGCGCCGACCGCTACCGCCTGCTGGTCTCGCTCGCCCAGTCCAGCGTCACCGACGCGGGCATCCGCGCCCGTCTGGAACCCGTACGGCGCCGCGCGACGGCCATCCTGACACGCGGCCTGGAGGCGGGCCTGTTCCGCTCACCGCTCACCCCCGGCGCCCTGGCCCACGTCCACGAACACATGCTGTTCGGGCTGATGCAGGCGGTCAACGACGGCGACCTCCCCGCCGAATCCGCCGGCCAGGCAGCAGCCGAAACAGTCCTGGCAGCCTCAGGCGTACCGTCCGACCGCACGACCGAGGCGGTACGGGTGGCGGAGGAGACGCGGGTGGCGAGGGCGGCCGGGGCCAAGGACTGACGAACGGAGCGCCGGAACGCGAACGGGCCCTGTGGGCGCGCGGAGGCCGCGCGCCCACAGGGCCCGATTCCCGGGTTCAGACCTTCGCCGGTTCCTTGCTGCCGTTCGCGTTCTGTTCCGGCACGTCGGGCGCCGGGTCGTGCCCGTCCGCACTCAGCGTTCGCTCGTCGAACGGCAGGCGGCCGGCGAGGACTTCGGCGGCGCGGGGCTTGTCGATCTCCTTGGTCCAGGTGCCGACCAGGACCGTGGCCACCGCGTTGCCCGCGAAGTTGGTGAGGGCGCGGGCCTCGCTCATGAAGCGGTCGATGCCGACGATCAGGCCGACGCCGTCGACCAGTTCGGGGCGGTGCGACTGGAGGCCGCCCGCCAGTGTCGCCAGGCCGGCGCCGGTGACGCCCGCCGCGCCCTTGGAGGCGATGGTCATGAAGACGAGCAGCGAGACCTGCTGGCCGATCGAGAGCGGGCTGCCCATCGCCTCCGCGATGAACAGCGAGGACATCGTCAGGTAGATGGCGGTGCCGTCGAGGTTGAAGCTGTAGCCGGTCGGCACGGTGATGCCGACCACCGGCCGGCTGACGCCCAGGTGCTCCATCTTCGCGATCAGCCGCGGCAGCGCGGACTCGGAGGAGGAGGTGGACAGGATCAGCAGGAACTCCCGGCCGAGGTACTTCAGCAGGGCGAAGATGTTCACGCCGGCGATCAGGCGCAGCAGTGTGCCGAGGACGACGAGCACGAACAGCAGGCAGGTCACGTAGAAGCCGACCATGATGACGGCGAGCGACTTCAGCGCGTCCACGCCGGTCGCGCCGACCACCGCGGCCATCGCGCCGAACGCGCCCACCGGAGCGGCCCACATGATCATGGACAGAACGCGGAAGACCAGGCGCTGGAGGTGCCCGATGCCCCGCAGCACCGGCTCGCCGGAGGCGCCCATCGCCTGGAGGCCGAAGCCGACCAGCAGCGCCACCAGCAGCGTCTGGAGCACCTCGCCGTGGGTGAGCGCCGAGACCAGCGTCTCCGGGATGATGCCCAGCAGGAAGTCCGTGGTCGACTCGGCGCCGCCTTTCGTCTGGGCCTGTCCGGCGTGCCGCAGCGACTCGGTCAGATGCAGGCCGGAGCCGGGCTCCAGTACGTTGCCCACCACCAGGCCGATGGCCAGCGCGACCGTGGACATCACCATGAAGTAGCCCAGCGCCAGGCCGCCGACCGCGCCGACCTTGGCGGCCTTGCGGACCGAGCCGACGCCCAGCACGATCGTGCAGAAGATCACCGGCGAGATCATCATCTTGATCAGGTTCACGAAGCCGGTGCCCAGCGGCTTGAGTCCGACGGCGAAGCCGGGGGCGGCGAAGCCCACGGCGATGCCGGCGAGCACGGCGGCGATGACGGCGATGTAGAGGTAGTGCGTCCGGTCCCGCTTGCGCTGCGGTGCGGTCTCCTCGGTCGTCCCCCCGGACGGTGGGGTCTGTGCGGCCACGGCTGACTCCTCGGGTCTTCGGTTCTGCGCCGGTCTGCGGCTCTGCAACCCGTACGCGGCCCGTGCCGGTGCCGGTACGCGGCCCGTACGCAGAACAGTCCCGGTGACTATGCACGCCGTTGTGGCGCCCGTCACCCTTGCGTGCATTTCGTTCACGCATAAATGAGCGGGCAGACTGGCGCGCATGCGAAGTTCCCGCCGTGGGGGTCCGCCGCGTACCGCGCGCGGCGCCGTCGGCCTGCCCCGTCCGCGCGTGCGGTGGCCGCGCAGCCTGGCCGGGCAGCTGTTCGCGGTGCAGGCGGCGCTGGTCGGCGTGGTGGTGGCGGGGTGCTTGGTCTTCGCGTACGCCGGTGCCGGGCGGCAGGCGCAGGAGACCGCGCGGCGGCAGACGACGGCGGTGGCCACCGCGGTCGCCGACGCGCCGGCGGTGGCGCGGGCGGTGCGTTCGGCCGACCCGACGGCCGAGCTCCAGCCGTACACCGAACGGCTGCGGCGGGACGCCGGGGTCGACTTCATTGTGGTCATGGACACGGCAGGAAAGCGGTGGACGCACCCCCAGCCGTCCGCCATCGGCCGCACCTACCTCGGACAGCGGGCGCAGGCGCTGGCCGGCCGGACCTTCACCGAGACCCACCCCGGCCGGCTCGGCCGGTCCGTGCGGGTCATCACGCCGGTCCGGGACCGGGAGCACGGCGGGCGCATCGTCGCCCTGGTCAGCTGCGGCATCACCGTCGAGACGATCAGTGACGGGCTGCGGCGGGAGATGGTGACGCTGGCCGCCGTCGCGGCCGGTGCGCTCCTCCTGGGCGGCCTCGGTACGTACCTGGTCAACGCGCGCCTGCGGCGGCACACCCACGGCATGAACGCCACCGAGCTGAGC
The DNA here is from genome assembly GCF_044327805.1 of Streptomyces sp. NPDC018019. Lineage (NCBI taxonomy): Bacteria > Bacillati > Actinomycetota > Actinomycetes > Kitasatosporales > Streptomycetaceae > Streptomyces > Streptomyces sp. NPDC018019. Next base: position 73,267 of record NZ_JBIRGD010000019.1, read on the forward strand.
CGGCTGCACGACTACCACGAGGCGGCGCTGCACGCGGTGCGCGAGGGACTGCTGATGCTGGACGGGGAGCGGCGGGTGGCGCTCGTCAACGACGCGGCGCGCGAGCTGCTCGGGCTGCGCGGGGACCCGGTCGGCCGGCCCGCCGCCGGGCTGGGCCTGCCGCCCGGCCTCACCGCCGCCCTGCTCTCGCCCGCCCCGCACACCGACGAACTCCACCTCACCGACGACCGGGTCCTGGTCGTCAACACCTCGCCGGTCTCCGGCGGCGAGCGGCGCGGCACGGTCGTCACGCTGCGCGATCACACGGAACTCCAGGCGCTCACCGGCGAGCTGGACTCCGTACGCGGCGTCACCCGAGCGCTGCGTTCCCAGGCGCACGAGGCCGCCAACCGGCTGCACACCGTGGTCTCCCTCGTCGAGCTGGGCCGTACGGAGGAGGCCGTGGAGTTCGCCACCGCCGAGCTGGAGCTGGCGCAGGCCCTCACCGACCAGGTCGTCGGCGCGGTCGCCGAGCCGGTCCTGGCCGCCCTCCTGCTCGGCAAGGCCGCCCAGGCCAACGAACACGGCGTCGAGCTGGTCCTCACCCCGGACAGCCGCATCGACGACGGCGTGCTGCCGGCCGCCCTGCCGCCGCGCGACCTGGTCACGGTCCTCGGCAACCTCCTGGACAACGCGATCGAGGCGGCCCCGGAAGGCGCCCGCGTGCGGGTCACCGCGCTGGCCGACGGCGGCGAGCTGCTGCTGCGGGTGGCGGACAGCGGCGCCGGGTTCCGGGAAGTGCCGGACGCCGAGGACGTGTTCCGGTGGGGGTGGAGCACGAAGGAGGGCGCGGGCCGGGGGCTCGGACTGGCGCTCGTACGGCAGGCCGTGCGCCGGCACGGCGGGACCGTACGGGTGAATCCGGCGCCCGAAGGCGGCGCCGAGTTCACGGTGCGCCTGCCGCTGCGGACGGCGGACCGGGCGGAGGCCACGGCGGGTACGGACGGCACGGCGGTCGCGGGCTGCACGGCCGGGACGGACGCCACGGCCAGGCCAGGCGGCACCGGATGAGCGGCCCGCACCCCGACGCCGGACCCCCGCCGCTGCGGGTGCTGGTCGTCGAGGACGACCCCGTGGCGGCGGACGCCCACGCGCTCTACGTGGGCCGGGTGCCCGGCTTCACCGTGTCCGGGACCGTGCGGTCCGTCGCCGGCGCCCGCCGGCACCTGGACCGGCACGCCGTCGACCTGCTCCTGCTGGATCTCTTCCTGCCGGACGGCCACGGCCTGGCGTTCGTCCGGTCGCTGCGCGCGGCCGGGCACGCCGCCGACGTCATCGCCGTCACCTCGGCCCGGGACCTGGCCGTCGTCCGGGAGGGCGTCTCGCTCGGCGTCGTGCAGTACGTGCTCAAGCCGTTCACCTTCGCCACCCTGCGCGACCGTCTGCTGCGGTACGCCGCCTTCCGCGCCGCCGCCGGCGAGGCGAGCGGCCAGGACGAGGTGGACCGGGCCATCGCGGCCCTCCGCTCGCCGCAGCCCGCCGCGCTGCCCAAGGGCCTGACCGCGGCGACCCTGCGCCTGGTGACCGACGCGCTGCGCGCCGCCCCCGGCGGGCTCAGTGCCGCCGCGGCCGCCGAGGAGACCGGCATCTCCCGTATCACCGCCCGCCGTTACCTCGAACACCTCGTCGAGACGGCCCGCGCCGCCCGCGCCCCGCAGTACGGACAGGTGGGCCGTCCCGAATTGCGGTACCGCTGGACGGGGCATTGACCTCCCCTTACCCCTGACTTACGGTCACCGGGCAGCCAGCCGTGGCTAGTTGGAGGTCATGCCGTGCGCCGCACCGCTCCGATGGCTCTGCTCACCGCCGCCGTGCTGGCCGCAGGCACGCTCACCGCCTGCGGCGGCTCCGGAGGCGACCGGAACACCCTGAAGGTCGCCTTCCCCAAGGACACCAACAACAAGGTGACGGTCCGCGACGACTACGTCGAGATGGTGGCCCGCGCCTTCGAGAAGGCCAACCCCGGCAAGAAGGTCGAGCTGGTCCCGATCCAGGCGTCCGAGAACGACTACTACGCCAAGATCCAGCAGATGATGCGTTCCCCGAAGACCGCCCCCGACCTGGTCTACGAGGACACCTTCCTCATCAACTCCGACATCGCGGCCGGGCTGCTGCGCCCGCTGGACCCCTACCTCGCCGAGTGGCCGGACTGGAAGCAGTTCCAGCCGGCCGCGCGGGCCGCCGCCCGGGCGCAGGACGGCCGGACGTACGGCGTGCCGGACGGCACGGACACCCGCGGCCTGTGGTTCAACAAGAAGATCTTCAAGAAGGCGGGGCTGCCGCTGGACTGGCAGCCGAAGACCTGGGACGAGGTGCTGGCCGCCGCCCGCACCATCAAGCGGAAGGTCCCCGGCGTCATCCCGCTGAACGTCTTCACCGGCAAGGGCGCGGGCGAGGCCGCCGTGATGCAGGGCTTCGCGATGCTGCTGTACGGCACCGGCAAGGACCAGCTCTACGACCCGGCGACGAAGAAGTGGGTCACCGGGACCAAGGGCTTCCGGGACAGCCTGGAGTTCCTGCGCACCGTGTACGGGGAGAAGCTGGGCCCCGACGTGGCCGACGCGCTCAGCCCCAACATCCAGACCAACGTCGCCACCGAGCTGATGCCGGAGGAGAAGCTGGCGATCGACCTGGACGGCTCCTGGCTGGGCCAGCAGTGGCAGCCCAAGGGCGGCGGGAAGCCGTGGCCCGAGTGGCGGACGGTGCTGGGCCGGGCGGCGTTCCCCACCCAGCACGGCGCGGCGCCGGGCAAAGTGAGCCTGGCGGGCGGGTGGACCTGGTCCGTGCCGCGGCAGTCGCAGCATCCGGACCTCGCCTGGAAGCTGATCGAGACGCTCCAGACGAAGCGCAACGCGGTCGAGTGGTGCGTGCGCGGCGCGCAGATCGCGGTACGCAAGGACGTGGCCGCCGACCCCGCGTACCTGAAGTCCCTGCCCGGCATCGGCTTCTTCACCGATCTGGTGGAGGTCAGCCGGTACCGGCCCGCGCTGCCCGTCTACCCCAAGGTGTCGGCGGCGATCGGTGAGGCGATGGAGGCGGTCACCTCCGGTACCGCGTCGCCCGAGCAGGCCGCCGACGCCTACGACGAGCAGCTGAAGTCCCTCGTCGACGGCCAGGTCGTCGCCAAGCCATGAGCCGCGCCGCCACGACGACCGCGTACGGCACGGCGGGCCGCGGCGCCCGGTCCCGCCGCCGGGCCCTGCTGCGCTGGTCACCGCTCGCGCCCGCGACCGTACTGCTGCTGCTCTTCCTCGCCGGGCCGATCGGCTACTGCGTCTACATCGCCTTCACCGACATGCAGCTGACCGGGCAGGAGACCACCTCGTTCGTGGGCCTGGAGAACTTCCGGTACGCGTTCGGCGACCCGGCCTTCCTGAACGCGGTGGTCCTGACGCTGGTCTTCACCCTGATCTCGTCGGTCCTGGGACAGAACACGCTGGGGCTGGCGCTCGCCGGGCTGATGCGGCGCGCCTCGAAGACCGTGCGCGCCGTCACCGGCGCGGTCGTCATCACCGCCTGGGTCCTGCCGGAGATCGTCGCGGGCTTCCTGCTCTACACGTTCTTCGAGCGCCGCGGCACGCTGAACGCGATCCTGGACCTGCTCCATCTGCCCACGCGGAACTGGCTGTTCACGCTGCCAATCCTGGCGGTGTCGTTCGCCAACGTCTGGCGGGGCACGGCCTTCTCGATGCTGATCTATTCGGCCGCGCTCTCCGAGATCCCCCAGGAGGTCACCGAGTCCGCCGAGGTGGACGGCGCGAGCGGCCGGCAGCGGCTGTGGCACATCACGCTGCCCATGATCCGCCGCTCCATCGGCACCAATCTGATGCTCAACACCCTCCAGACCCTCTCCGTCTTCGGGCTGATCTGGGCCATGACGCGCGGCGGCCCCGGCAGCCGGAGCCAGACGCTGCCGGTGTTCATGTACGACCAGGCGTTCCTGAAGTCGCTGATCGGATACGGCACGGCCGTCGCCCTGCTGCTGCTCGTGGTGGGCGCCCTGTTTTCCGCCGTCTACCTGCGCCTGCTGCGCGAGGAGGTGTGACGCGGTGCCCGTACCGGCCGCCCGGCCCCTGCTGTCCCGCCGCGCCCGGCGCCGCCTCGCGGCCGACGCGGCGCTGCTCGTCGTCGCCGTCGCGTTCGCGGTGCCGCTCGCCTGGCTGGTGCTCTCCTCGCTCGACACCGCGGCGACGCTGCGCGTACGGGTGCCGCAGGCGCCGTCGCTGGAGAACTTCTCGGCGGTCCTGACGGACGAGATCACCTTCACCCCGATGCTCAACAGCCTGGTGCTGTGCGGCAGCGCGACCGCCGTGACGGTGGCCTGCGCGGCCCTGGCGGCCTATCCGCTGTCCCGCTACCGCTCCCGGTTCAGCCGCCCGTACCTGCTGACCCTCCTGTTCTCCACCTGTCTGCCGATCACCGCGATCATGGTCCCGGTCTACGCGCTGTACGTCCGGGTCAACCTGATCGACACCGTCCACGGCACCGCGCTCTTCCTCGCCACCGCCCAGCTCCCTTTCGCCGTCTGGCTGATGAAGAACTTCATGGACGGCATCCCCCGGGCCCTGGAGGAGGCCGCCTGGACCGACGGCGCCTCGTGGTTCCAGACGCTGTGGCGGGTGATCCTGCCGCTGATGGGGCCGGGCGTCACGGTGGTGACGATCTACACCTTCGCCATCATGTGGGGCAACTTCTTCGTCCCGTTCCTGCTGCTCCTGTCGCCCGACCAACTGCCCGCTTCCGTCAGCGTGTTCACGTTCTTCGGCAACTACGGCGCCATCGCCTTCGGCCAGCTGGCGGCGTTCTCGGTCCTGTACTCGACGCCGGTCGTCCTGCTGTACGTGCTGATCTCGCGCCGGCTGGGCGGCGGGTTCGCGCTGGGCGGCGCGGTCAAGGGCTGAGCGGTACCGCGGCCGGCCACCCATCCGCCCTCCCGAGGAGGACCCGTGAGACCGGGACCCATCGCCGTGCTCCGTTCCCTGGCCGCCCTGGCCACCGCCGCGCTGACCGCCCTGGCCGCCGCGCCTCCGGCCGCCGCCGCCCCGGACCGCAGCGCCGCCCCGGCCGCGGTCCGCGGCGGCGCCGTCCTGTACAGCGCGTCGGGCCGCTGCACCGTCGGCTTCAACGCCACCAAGGGCGGCACGTACTACGCCCTCATGGAAGGCCGCTGTGCGGGCGGCGCCAAGGACTGGTACGCCGACGTGGCCCGGACCGTGCACGTCGGCGTGACCGAGGCGCTGCGCTTCCCCGGTGACGACTACGCCGTGATCCGCTACACCAACCCGGCCGTCTCCTACCCCGGCGAGATCGACCTCGGCGGTGGCCGTTTCCTGGACATCACCGGCGCGGCGCAGCCCATCGTGGGCCGGTCGGTGTGCCTGGCAGGCACCACGACCGGGCAGCAGTGCGGCCGGGTCCAGGCCGTGAACGTGAGCGTCGACTACCCCGAGGGCACGGTGTACGGGGTCGCCCGGACCACGGCCTGTGCCGAGCCGGGCACGGCGGCGGGCGGCCCGGCCTTCTCCGGCGGGACCGCGATCGGCCTCCTCATGGGCGGCAGCGGTTCCTGCGCGACCGGCGGCACCTCGTACCTCCAGCCGGTCGTCCCGGCGTTGCAGACGTTCGGCCTCACCCTCCACTGAGCGGCGCGCCCCGCGTCCGCCCCCACGGGCGCGGGCCCGGCGCTCACTTGCAGTACCAGTCGGCCGGTACGCCCCGCGCCGTCTGCGCCCAGTGGCCCTCCCGGCTCGCAGCGCAGATGTCCTCGGCCGCCTTCTCCACCGCGATGTACCACTCGCGGACCGTGCCGTCCGCGCTGCCGCTCATCAGTGCCCGGCCGCCGGGCCAGAACGACAGGGACAGCACACTGCCGGTGTGCCCGGACAGCACGGCCGACGTACGGCGCGCCGCCACGTCCCACAGGCGCACGGTGTCGTCGTCCCCGCCCGAGGCCAGGGTGCGGCCGTCCGGACCGAACGCCAGCGAGGCGACGCTGCTGGCGTGCCCGTGCAGCCTGGCGGACAGCCGGTGGCCCGGTACGTCCCACAGCAGGATGTCGTGGTCCGTGCCGGAGGTGGCCAGGGTCTTCCCGTCCTGGGTGAGGGCGGCGGCGAAGATGGGGTAGGAGCGGCCGGTGAAGCGGGCGGTCTCGTCGAGGGTGGCCACGTCCCGCAGCCGTACGATGCCCTGGTCGTCGACGTTCTCGGTGACCACCAGGGTCCTGCCGTCCGGCGCGAAGGTGACGGTGGATCCGCTGCCCTCCAGTTTGCGCGCGGCCGTCTGCCGGTGACCGGCCACGTCCCACAGGAGAAGGTTGCGGTCGTCCCCGACGGTGGCCAGTCTGCTGCCGTCCGGCGAGAAGACCGCCTGCCGGACGGTGTTCGTGTGCCCGCGCAGGGTGCCGACCAGCCGGCCGGTGCGCACGTCCCACAGCCGGACCGTACGGTCGGCGTGCACGGACGCGAACACGTCGCCCTTCGGCGAGAACACCAGACTCGTGATCATGCCGGCCGGTGCGTCGAGCGTCCGCAGCGGCCGCGGCCGGTCGGCCGACCACAGCGTCAGCTGGCTGCCCGCGGCGGCGATGCGCCGGCCGTCCGGGGACACCGCCACCGAGGTGATCGCGCTCTGCCGGCCGCCGATCATCTCCGGGCCGCCGCCGGCGGAGCGCCACAGCCGGACCGTGCCCGTGTCGTCGTCCGACGGCGCCGCCAGGGCCGAGCCGTACCGCGTCCAGGACAGCGCGCTCGCCGACTCCACGCGGGCGGTGAACTTCTCCCGGGCGTGCCGGGAATTCACGTCCCACAGCCGGACGATGCCGTCGTAGCTGGCGACGGCGAGGGTTCGGCGGTCCGGTGACCAGGCCAGGGCGGTGATCCGGTCGGCGGTGCCGGTGAGTTCGCCGAGGAAGCGGCGCCCGGCGACGTCCCAGAGCCGGACCGTGCGGTCCCCGCCCCCGCTGGCCAGGATGCCGCCGTTCCAGTTGAAGGCCAGCGCGAACACCGACTGGAGGTGGCCGGTGAACGTGGCCAGCGGCCGGCGGGTGCGCGCGTCCCACAGCCGGACCGTACGGTCGTCACCGGCCGACGCCAGCACCTTGCCGTCCGGCGAGAAGGCCACCGCCGTCACGTTGCCGGTGTGCCCGGCGAGGTCGGCGACCGTGCGCTGCGAGGCCACGTCCCACAGCCGTACCGCTTTGCCGGCACTGCCGGACGCGAGGGTGCGGCCGTCGTGGGAGAAGGACAGCGACACCACGCGGCCGGTGAGGCCGGTCAGCACACCGAGCAGGCGGCGCCGGGCGACGTCCCACAGCCGTACGGTGCTGTCGTCCCCGGCGGTCGCCAGGACCTTGCCGTCCGGGCTGAAGGCGAGCGCGTACACCGGGCCCACGTGGCCGACCAGGGTGCCGAGCATGCGGTTGGTGGCGGTGTCCCACAGCTTGACCGTGCGGTCCATCGAACCGGTGGCCAGAGTACGGCCGTTCGGACTGAAGGCCACCGCGTTCACGACGCCGGTGTGACCGGTGAACTGGTTGGCGCGGTAGGCGGCGTAGGCGCTGAGCAGGCTGCCGCGCGCCTCGGCGGTCTGCGCCTGCCGGTAGCCGTACAGCGCGGTCAGTGCCGCCGCCTGGGGCTGCTCGCGGCGCAGCTCCCCGGCCTCCGCCGCGTACTGGCGGGACACCGCGATCCGGCGCTGCTGCTCGGCGCCCGCCCGCTGCTGGAAGGCGATGCCCGCCGCGATCACGGCCAGGACGAGGAGGGCGGCGAGCGTCGCGGTCAGCCAGCGCGTGCGGTGGCCGCGCCGCCGGTCGGCGCCGGTGGCGCTGCGCAGGAAGTCCTGCTCCAGGGCGTTGAGCTGGGAGCCGTGCAGACGCGCCCAGGCCTGCGCGCCGGCCAGCTGCGCGCCCCGGTACAGCGCGCCCGCGTCCCGGCCCAGCTCGTGCCACGCCTCGGCGGCGGCGGTGAGCCTGCGGTGGGTGCGCAGGGCCTCCCGGTCCTCGTCCAGCCAGTGCCGCAGCCGGGGCCAGGCCCGGATGACGGCCTCGTGGGCGACCTCGACCGTGCCGTCGGCCAGCACGATCAGCCGGGCGTCGGCGAGCTTGCGCAGCAGCCCGTCGATCTCGTGCGGGCCGGCCAGGCCGTCCAGTTCGCGGCGGGACAGCCGGCGCCGGGTGTCCTCGGTGCCCTCGCCGAGCGCGGTCAGCCGCAGGAACACCGCCCGCATGACGTCCCGCTGCCGGGGCGCGGCCTCGTCGTACATCCGCTCGGCGGTCTGCGCGACGGCGCCGCGCATCCCGCCGGTGGCGCGGTAGTCGGCCAGCCGCAGGGTGTCGTCGCGGCGGCGGTGCCACGTCTCCCGCATCGCGTGCCCGACCAGCGGCAGCGCACCCGGCTGTCCGGCCGCCTCGGCCAGCACCGCCTCCAGCAGGTCGGCGTCCACCCGGACGCCGCAGCGGACGGCGGGCTCTGCGATGATGTCGCGCAGCTCGGCGCGGCTGGGCGGCCCGACGGGCAGCTGGGCGGCGGTGCGCAGCACGGCGACCAGGTCGGGGTGGGTGAAGCAGCGGGCGTAGAAGTCGGCCCGGATGCCGGCGGCGACCCGGACGCGCCGGCCGCCGGAGCGGGCCAGGTCGGCCACCGCGCCGAGGAACGCGGTGCGCTCGGCCTCGTCCGCGCAGAGCGTGAAGACCTCCTCGAACTGGTCTATGACCAGCAGGGCACGGGAGGTGTCGGGCCGCCCGGCGAGCCAGGTGCGCAGCGCGAGGTCGAGGGCGGCGGGGTCCTCGTCCATCCGGCGGCGGAGGGCGGCGGCCCGGTCTTCGGGGGTGGTGGTCGGAGTGTCGGTGTCGGGGACGGGATGCGGCTCGTGGGTGGGGGTCTGCCGGGGAGCGGCAGGCTCGGGGGGCTTTGAGGGTTCGGGGGGCTCCGAGGGTTCGGGGGCCGCGGAGGGTTCGGGGGCCGCGGAGGTCGCGGGAGTTCCGGGGGCCCCGGAGGACGCGGGAACTTCCGGAGTCCCGGAGGGCGCGGGAGCCTCGGGACTCCCGGCAGCCTCGCCGCCCCCGCGGGCCCCGGGAGAATCGGCCGTCCCCGGGACGGCCGTAGGCACGTCGTCCCCCGGAACCGCAGGGCCCGTCGCGCCCCCGCCTCCGGCCTCCTCCCCGTCCCGGCCCGCCTCCCCAGGCCCTCCCGCCTCCACATCCCCACCCGCCTCGGCCCCCACCGCCCTGGCCGCGTCCCCGGCCTCCGGGACCGTGTCGGCGCCCGTACCGTCGCCGTTCCGCGGGCCCGGCTCCGCCACCAGGCGGGCCACCGCCGACGCCAGGGCGGTGAGCGGCCGTGGGCCCGGGGTCAGCAGCACCGGGTGCCAGTGCGCGCCCAGGTGCGGCAGCAGTCCGGCGCGCAGCAGGGAGGACTTGCCGCTGCCCGAGGCGCCGAACACCACGGTCAGCGCGTGCTGTTCGACGCGCCCGGACACTTCCTCGACCAGCGTCGCGCGGCCGAAGTACTCCGCGGCGTTCGCCGCTTCGAAGGGGGCCAGCCCGGGGTACGGGCACCGCCCGGCGCCCGGCCGGTCCTCGCCCGCCCCGGCGGCGGCCCGCCACCGCGCCTCCCACTCGGCCCGGTCCCCGCCGCACGCCTGGGCGTAGGCCAGGACGACGTCCAGCGTCGCCAGCCGCTCCCCCTTGGCCGCCTCCGCCAGCGTGCTGGCCGAATAGTGCGCCGTCTTGGCGAGCGTGCGGTAGCTCGGTGTCCCGGCCCGCTCCCGCAACCGCCGTAGTTCCCAGGCCAGCCGCTCCACCGGCCCGGCCTCCGGGTCCACCGGCCGTTCCGGCCGACCGAGCCGGGGCTTGTGCTGTCCTGGCCCTGCTATTCCCGCCACCTTCTTCCCTGCCCCGGGGCCGCCCCCACGGCCCAACTCCCCATTGTCCGTCTTGTTTGTCACGGGCGAGCTGCACTTTCGGACAACTCCGCGGCGTTGCAGAGTCGTGCTCGCCGGCACCGCCGGGGGGCACAACGGGGGTGGTGCGAGTCGGCACGTCCTCGCACCGCGGCACCCCCGGCGCGCCGGAGCACGACCGCGGCCGTAGCTTCCTACGACTTCACGTCTTGGACCTCCGCACCATAGGTACGCCGCCGCCACCGCCCCTACCGTGTGCCGGTGACCACGCACCCCGCCGGCGGCCCGCCGGGACCGCCGTTCGACGCCGCGGCGGCGCGGCGGCTGCGCGAGGCGCTCGGTATGACGCCCGCGCACGTCGCGTACGGGATCTGGGCGGCGTACGGGATCCGCGTCGCGCCGGCCACGGTGACCGCCTGGGAGCGTGGCACGGCGTCCCCCTCCGGGCCCGAGCTGACCGCGCTGGCCGGTGCCCTGTGGTGCGCGCCGGGCGAACTGCTCGGCACGCCGCGCACCCTGCGCGAACACCGGCTCGCCCGGGGCGTGGCGGCGGACGACCTGGCCCTGCGCATCGGGATGGAGCCCGTCGCGTACGCGCGCATGGAGGCGTCCGGGGTGTGGTCGGGAAACGAGCGGCAGGCGGCCGGGCTGGCCGAGGCGCTCCAGCTGCCGTGCCGCGCGCTGATCGAGCTGACCGGCCAGAACGGGAAGCTGGCCGAGTTGCTGCGCAGTGCCGCGACCACGCGCTGGCAGGCGTACGTGCGCCCGGTCGCCACAGTGGTCCCGCTGCCCAGGCCGCGCCTCCAGGCCGCTCTGAAGGGGCTGCACGGCGACTACCAGGGTCTGACGGCCGCCTCGTTGAACTGGGGCGGCAGCGGGAGCGCCGTGGAATCGGGCCGGGCCGGGCAGGACTTCCTCGATGGCATCCTGGAAGCGTTCTGGGCGCGGGCCGGCGGAGGGTGACGGCGGCCCGGCCGCGATGTCGGGGGAGGCAGCACGGTGGACGGTACGGCTCAGGGCGCCACGGCGGACTTCTGGTTCGACCCCGTGTGCCCGTACACCTGGAACGCCGCGCAGTGGATACGCGAAGTGGCGCGGGTCCGCCCGGTACGGGTGCGCCGGCACCTGATGAGCCTTCAGGTGCTGAACGAGGGCCGGGAGGTCAACCCGGAGGACCCGGACGGTGAGTGGGGCGCGTACCTGTGGGCGCCGGTGCGGGCCTGTGCCGCGGTGGAGCAGCGGTACGGGCCCGAGGCCCTGGACCGTTTCTCCCTCGCCCTCGGTGTCCGGCTGCACCACCGGGGCGAGTGGGACGGGATCGAGCGCGCGCTCGCGGACGTGGGGCTGCCGGGTGAACTGGCCGCGGCGGCGTGGACGACGGAGTACGACGCGGCGATCCGGGCCTCGCACGCGCGCGCCGTCGCCCTGGTCGGCGAGGACGTCGGCACACCGGTCGTCGCGGTGGACGGGGTGGCCTTCTTCGGGCCGGTGGTCTCCCCCGCCCCGCGCGGCGAGACGGCCGGGCGGCTGTGGGACGGCGCCCTGCTGATGGCCTCGGTGCCGGGCTTCTACGAGCTGCGCCGCCCGGCCGCCGCGGAACCGGACTTCGGCCCCGAGCCGTCCGGCGCCGTCCGCCCCGTCGGCCATAAGTCGGACGGCCGTCCGTCCACGGGATGACACGGGGTGGCCGGGTCGGACTTCCGGCCGGTGCGGCTTTCGCGACTTCGGGCTGAGGATCCGGGTGACCTGTGCGTTCGAGAATGGGACAGCACCACACCTCCGCCCCACGGGCCCCGCCCGGCTCCGCGGAGTCCGGTGTGCCGCCGGGGCCCACCGCCCCGGGGCCCGACCGTCCCCGTTCCAGGAGTTCCCCGTGTCCCATGCGGCCGCCTTCCCCGCCCCCGCCCGAGCCACCGCGGCCGTCGCCGCCCGCGCCACGGACCTGAGCAAGGTCTACGGCCAGGGCGAGACCCGCGTGGTCGCCCTGGACAACGTGTCCGTCGAGTTCGGCCGGGCCCGCTTCACCGCGATCATGGGCCCGTCCGGCTCCGGCAAGTCCACCCTCATGCACTGCATGGCCGGCCTGGACTCCATATCCTCCGGCTCCGCGCGGATCGGCGACACGGAACTGACCGGGCTGAACGACAAGCACCTGACCCGGCTGCGCCGCGACAAGATCGGCTTCATCTTCCAGGCGTTCAACCTGCTGCCCACGCTCACCGCGCTGGAGAACATCACGCTCCCCATGGACATCGCCGGCCGCAAGCCGGACCGCGCCTGGCTGGACCGGGTCATCACCACGGTCGGCCTGTCCGGGCGGCTCAAGCACCGGCCCGGCCAGCTCTCCGGCGGCCAGCAGCAGCGCGTCGCGGTGGCCCGCGCGCTCGCCTCCCGGCCCGAGATCATCTTCGCCGACGAGCCCACCGGCAACCTCGACTCCCGCTCCGGCGCCGAGGTGCTGGGCTTCCTGCGCGAGTCCGTACGGGCGATGGAACAGACGATCGTCATGGTCACCCACGACCCGGTCGCCGCCGCCCACGCGGACCGGGTGGTCTTCCTCGCCGACGGCCGCATCGTCGAGGAGCTGTACGAGCCGACCGCCGACGCCGTCCTGGACCGGATGCGGCTGTTCGACGCCAAGAACCGCACGAGCTGACGCCCGCCGCCCCCCACCCCAGGACTGACACCACCACCATGTTCCGAACCGCCCTGCGCAACGTCCTCGCGCACAAAGCCCGTCTGATGATGACCGCGCTCGCGGTCCTCCTCGGCGTCGCCTTCGTCTCCGGCACCCTCGTCTTCAGCGACACGGTCGGCGAGGCCGTCAGGAAAGCCTCGTCCAAGAGCTTCCAGGACGTGGCCGTCTCCGTGCAGGCGACCACCCCGCCCGACGCGCCCGCCCAGGAGGACGAGCACGGCCGCCGCAGCACCCGGCTGAACGACAAGCTGGCGGACCAGGTCCGCGCGCTGCCGGGCGTGGCCGCCGTGCACGCCAACGTCACCGGCCGCGCCACCGTCGCCGACAAGGACAACCAGCCGATCGGCAACGACTGGCAGAACATGGCCACCAACTACCAGCCGGGCCCGGACGGCAAGGACAGCCGCTACCCGCTCGTGCAGGGCCGCGCCCCGGTCTCGGCCGGCGAGCTGGCGCTGGACGAGGGCACCGCCGAGAAGGGCGGGCTGAAGGTCGGCGACACGGTGCGCTTCGCCACCGACGGTCCGGCCCTGCACAAGAAGCTCGTCGGCATCGTGCACTCCGAGGACCCGAAGGTCACCGCGGGCGGCAGCCTCGCGCTGTTCGACACCGCCACCACGCAGCGGCTCTTCACCCGCCCCGGCCAGTACGACGAGCTGGTGGTGGCCGCGCGGCCGGGCACCGACGAGAAGGCGCTGACCGCCGCCGTCGAGAAGCTGCTGCCGAAGGACTACGCGACGGCGACCAGCGGCAGTGAACTGGCGGCCGAGCAGGCCCGGATGGTCGAGCAGAGCAACCAGGCGATGAGCAAGACGCTGCTGGCCTTCGCCGGCATCGCGCTGTTCGTCGGCATCTTCATCATCGCCAACACCTTCACCATGCTCATCTCCCAGCGCAGCCGTGAGATCGCGCTGATGCGGGCGATCGGTGCCTCCCGCCGCCAGGTGGTGCGCTCGGTGCTGGCCGAGGCGGGCCTGCTCGGCCTGGTCTCCTCCGTCGTCGGCTTCGCGCTCGGCACCGGTATCGCGGTCACCATGCGGGCGGTGCTCGACGCCAACGGCGCGGGCTTCCCCGACGGCCCGCTGGTGATCAGCCCGAACGCGGTGCTGTCCGCGCTGGGCGTCGGTGTGCTGGTGACCGTGCTGGCCGCCTGGCTGCCGTCCCGCAAGGCCGCGAAGATCGCCCCGGTCGAGGCGCTGAACACCGTGGACGCGCCGCCCGCGCTGCGCAGTCTGGTCGTCCGCAACGTCATCGGTGCGATCGTCACCGCCGTCGGTGTCGCGCTGATGCTCTACGTCTCCACCCTGAAGAACGCCGAGGACATCACGCCGGCCATGGCCGGCTCGGCGCTGACGCTGACCGGTGTCATCATCCTCGCGCCGCTGCTGTCCCGCCCGCTGGTCGCGCTGGCCGGCAAGGTCACCACCCGGATCTTCGGGGTCAGCGGCAAGCTGGCCAAGGAGAACGCGCTGCGCAACCCGCGCCGTACCGCCGCCACCGCCTCCGCCCTGATGATCGGCCTCACCCTGATCACCGGCATGACGGTCGCCGGCGTCTCGGGGCAGCGGGCCTCGGACGAGATGGCCGCCCAGGGCCTGACCGCCGACTACCAGGTCAGCACGTCCAACTTCCGCGGCCTGGACCCGAAGCTGACGCAGCGGACCGCGAAGCTGCCGGGCGTGACCGCGGCGGTGCCGATGCGCTCGGCCCCCTTCGAGACGGACGGCGGCTACGGCCAGCTCACCGGTACCGACCTCGCGCACATCGACAAGGTCACCGACCTCACGTTCCGCAGCGGTTCGCTGGACGCGGTCCGCGACGGCGGGGTCGCGGTCTCCCGCAGCCGGGCGGAGAAGCTGGGCTGGAAGACGGGCGAGACCCACGAGGTCGGCTTCTTCACCGGCACGGACAAGAAGGAGAAGGCCCGGCTGAAGGTCGCCGGCATCTACGAGGACAACGCCGCCATCGGCGATCTGTTCGGCGCCACCGCGCTGGTCGACCCGCACATCAAGCCCCTCAAGGACGAGAAGGTCCTGATCAAGACCGCGAACGGGCCCGACGCCGGGCTGGTGAAGGAGATCCGCAAGTCCCTCGGCGACAGCCCGCTGCTCAAGGTCCAGGACCGGGACGACCTGCGCAAGGAGAACGCCGGGCAGATCGACACCGTCCTGAACATGGTCTACGGGCTGCTCGGCATGGCCGTGATCATCGCGGTGGTCGGTGTGGTCAACACCCTGGCGATGTCGGTCTTCGAGCGCACCCGGGAGATCGGGATGCTGCGCGCCATCGGCCTCGCCCGCAGCGGCATCAAGCAGATGGTCCGCCTGGAATCCGTCGTCATCTCGCTGTTCGGCGCGGTGCTCGGCATCGGCGTGGGCGTCTTCCTGGCCTGGGCCGGCGGCAAGATGGCGGCCGGCTCGATGCCGACGTACGAGATGGTCCTGCCGTGGGACCGGCTGGGCATCTTCCTGGCGATCGCCCTGGTCGTCGGCGTCCTCGCAGCCGCCTGGCCGGCCCGCCGCGCCGCCCGGCTGAACATGCTGGAGTCCATCGGCGCCCAGTGACCCGCCCCTGAGCGCTCCTCCCGCCCGTCCGCCCCGTCCCTCCTCCCCCAGGGACGGGGCGGACGCTTTCCGGCGCGGAGCGGACGCCGGGCCCGCCCGGACCGGAAGCGAGGGTTGGCCCGTCCCGGACGGGCAACCCGCTCCGGCATGGCAGCCGAACCGCAATCCGAGAAACCCACCGCTGTGATCGCCCACTCCTGGTGGGCCGTACTGCGGCGTACGGCCAAGGAGTTCGTGGACGACGAACTGCACGACCGTGCCGCGGCCCTCACGTACTACGGGGTGCTCTCCCTCTTCCCCGCGCTGCTGGTGCTCGTCGCGATGCTCGGGGTGGTCGGCAAGTCCGCGACCGACGCCGTCCTCGGGAACCTGGAGGAGATCACGCCGGGTGCCGCGCAGCAGATCCTGCGCGGCGCGGTGCGCCAGTTGCAGGACGGCCCCGGCACGGGCAGCGTGCTGGCCGTCGTGGGCCTGCTGGGCGCGCTGTGGTCGGCCTCCAGCTACATCGCGGCCTTCATCCGTGCCGCGAACGCCGTCTACGACCTCCCGGAAGGGCGGCCGGCGTGGAAGACGCTGCCGCTGCGGCTGGGCGTGACGGTCGTCCTGATGGTGCTGCTCGCCGTCAGCGCGGTGATCGTGGTCTTCACCGGCACGCTGGCCCGGCAGGCGGGCCGGGCCCTGGGCATCGGCGACACCGGCCTCGCGGTCTGGTCGGTCGCCAAATGGCCCGTGCTGCTCCTGCTCGTGGTGCTGATGATCACCCTCCTGTACCGGGCCACACCCAATGTGCGCGGCCCGGGTCTGCGGTGGCTGTCCCCGGGCAGCTTCCTGGCCGTCGCGCTGTGGCTGGCCGCCTCGGCGGGCTTCGCGCTGTACGTGGCCAACTTCGGCTCGTACAACAAGACGTACGGCACCCTGGCGGGCGTCATCGTCTTCCTGGTCTGGCTGTGGCTGTCGAACCTGGCGGTCCTGCTGGGGCTGGAGTTCGACGCCGAGCTGGCCCGGCAGCGGGCCATCGCCGAGGGGCACCCGCCGCGGGAGGAGCCGTACGTCGAGCCGCGGGACACCCGTACGTGGCCGGACCGTCTGCGCCGGCCGCGCAGGCGCCGCCGTACGGGGCCGGAGCCCTCGCCGGACCACTGACCTCGGGCGGCCACTGCACCAAAAAGGTGAGCGTCTGCACTACTGCCGCCCCAGCGGGTACCCCTGTCCTTCCGGAGCCCCATCCACGGCGCGGACCCGAGCGCCTCCGAGTGCTGAAGGAAACCGAGAGCAGTGACAGACGTAGCGAGCCAGGGACCGGCGCCCGGCGACGAACGGCCGGTGCTCACCAACCGGCAGGGCCACCCCGTCTACGACAACCAGAACCAGCGGACGGTCGGCGCACGCGGGCCGGCCACGCTGGAGAACTACCAGTTCCTCGAAAAGATCAGCCACTTCGACCGGGAGCGCATCCCCGAGCGGGTGGTGCACGCGCGCGGCGTGACCGCGTATGGCTGGTTCGAGAGCTACGGCAAGTGGGGCGACGAGCCTATCGGCCGCCACACCCGGGCCAGGCTGTTCCAGGAGGCCGGCAAGCGCACCGAGGTGGCCGTGCGGTTCTCCACCGTGATCGGCGGGCGGGACTCCTCCGAGACGGCCCGCGACCCGCGCGGCTTCGCGGTGAAGTTCTACACCGAGGACGGCAACTGGGACCTGGTCGGCAACAACCTGGGGGTGTTCTTCATCCGGGACGCGATCAAATTCCCGGACGTCATCCACGCCCTGAAGCCCGACCCGGTCTCGCACGAGCAGAAGCCGGGGCGGATCTTCGACTTCATGTCGCAGACGCCCGAGTCGATGCACATGCTGGTCAACCTCTTCAGCCCGCGCGGCATCCCCGCCGACTACCGGCACATGCAGGGCTTCGGCGTCAACACCTACAAATGGGTGAACTCCGAGGGGAAGACCGTCCTGGTCAAGTACCACTGGATGCCCAAGCAGGGCGTACGCAGCATGACCGAGGCGGACGCCGCGGCCGTACAGGCCCACGCGCTGGGCCACGCGACCAAGGACCTCTACGAGGCGGTCGGCCGCGGCGACCACCCCGAGTGGGAGCTGCTCGTCCAGATGATGGACGACCACGACCACCCCGAGCTGGACTTCGACCCGCTGGACGACACCAAGACCTGGCCGGAGCAGGACTTCCCGCCGAAGCCGGTCGGCCGGATGGTGCTCGACCGCATGCCGGACAACTACTTCGCCGAGAACGAGCAGATCTCCTTCGGCACCGGTGTCCTCGTCGACGGCCTGGACTTCTCCGACGACAAGATGCTCGTCGGCCGGACCTTCTCCTACAGCGACACCCAGCGCTACCGGGTCGGCCCGAACTACCTCCAGCTGCCGGTCAACCGGGCCAAGCACGCCGCCGTGCACACCAACCAGCGCGACGGCCTGATGGCGTACGAGCAGGATCAGCACGGCGGGAACCCGGAGGTCAACTACGAGCCGTCGGTCCTCGGGGGCCTGCACGAGGGGCAGTACCCGACACACGACGAGCAGGGCCCGGAGATCCGGGGCCGGCTGACCCGCAAGCGCATCCCGCGCACCAACGACTACCTCCAGGCCGGGCAGCGCTTCCGGCTCATGGAGGACTGGGAGCGCGACGACCTCGTCACGAACCTCACCACCGCGCTCTCCCAGGCCGACCGCGCGGTCCAGGAGCGGATGGTATGGCACTTCCTGCTCGTCGAGAACGAACTCGGCCTGCGGGTCGGCGAGGGGCTGGGCATCGGACCCGGGGACGTGGCCCACCTGGAGCCGCTGGCGAGCCAGGACCTGACGGAGGACGACCGCAAGCGGCTGGCGCGGCTCGGCGACAACCCGCCGCGGGACGTCACCGGGCTCACCATGACCCACTGCGTCCCCGACGAGCGGCACGTCGTCACCGCCTGAGAGGAGGTCCGGTCGGGTATGGCAGCGCCCAGGCGGTACGCGGTCGCGGCGTCCGGACGGTGGGTGGACGACGAGGACGGGCGCAGGCTCCCCGCGGGCGAGGTGCACGCGTGGGAGCAGGGCCTGAACCAGACCGTGTGCGGCCTCTCGCTCAGCCGCTCGCAGCTGGGGCGGTTCCCGCACATCGCATGGCCGGACATCTTCCCCGAGTCGGGCGGGGCCGCGGACCGGGTCCGGCGGGTGTGCCCGCGCTGTGCGTCGGTGGCCGGGTGCCGGGGCGGGGACGCCCGCCCCCGCCGGCACCGCACCAACCCGCGGCCGTGACGGCCCGGCGCCGCCGTGCGGAGGTACGGCACGGCGGCGCCGGGGCGGCCGTACGGGCCGGCCGGTCCCGGTACCGGTCAGCCGGGCCAGGTGCCGGTGGCCTTGCGGACGGCCACCGCACCGCTGCGGTCCACGGCCGCCTTCACCACCGCCAGCGTCGCGCCCTGGAGCGCGGCGGCCGGCAGCACCTCCCGCCAGCGGCGTTCCTCGTCCGTGGCCTTCGGCGCGTCCTCCTCACCGCCGGCCAGCTTCCACAGGCGCTTGAACAGCACTCCGGCCAGCACCCCGCCGAGGGCGCCGAACATCATCCCCAGGGGCTTGTAGAGCAGTTTGATCATCAGTGGCGTCCTTTGCTCCGGCAGGCCCGCCGGGCCTTGGCGCCCGCCGTGGTGAGCGGGCGAGCGGTCTTCTTCGTACGCAGCTTCGTACGCGACAGGTACGGGCGCATCCGCGCGCGGCCACGGCGCCGCAGCACCAGCGCGCCGGCCAGCAGCACCCCGCCCGCGACGGCGGCCGTGCGGACGGCGGTGGAAGCCGCCAGCCGGTCCGTTGCCGCCGCGGCCCGGTGCCGCGTCCGGTCCTTGAGCTGCGCCGCCTTCTCCTGCGCGCGGCTCTTCACATCGGCCTTGTCGGCCAGCGCGGCCACCGTGTCGCCGAGTTCCTGCCGGGTCTGCTCGATACGGGCACGCAGCTCGGCCGGGCTCGCGCCGTCGCCACCACCGGAGTCACTGGTCATCGCCGGGCCCTCTCCCTGATCGTCTCGATGTCCTGCCGGACGCTGCGCACGGCCTCCTCGGGCACCGGCGGGGTGGCCCGGCGGATCCGCTGCCGGCCGAGCAGCCCGAGGACCGCCGCCAGCACCAGCAGAGCTCCGACGACCACGAGACCCGCGGCCCACAGCGGCAGCACCAGCCCCAGCGCGATGATCGCGGTCGCCACCAGCGCCTGTGCGGCCAGGAACGCCACCGTCCCGGCACCGCCGAGCAGCCCGCCGCCCGCGCCGAAGCGCCTGCCCTTGCGCGCCAGTTCCGTCTGCGCCAGGCGCATCTCGTCGCGCACCAGGCGGGACAGCTGCTCCGACGCCTGGGTGACCAGCTCGTTGACCGGCCTGCCGTCCGGCCGGGCCGTCCGGTGATCCACGAAATCGCTCATCCCGGTCACGCCTCCTTCCTTGTGCGCGCCGGGTACCTCTTCAGGGGCCGGTTAACCGGAACGTTGGCCCGTACGGGTGCCGGGAACCCGCGTACGGCCGGGTACGGGGACGGGAGAGCGCGAACGGCGCGCGTCCCCGGCGGGGAGCGCGCGCCGTTCGGCGGGCGGGCGGGATCAGAAGACCGACTCGGCCTCCTGCATCCGGTCCAGCGGCACGGTCTTCAGCTCGGTGACCGCGTCGGCCAGCGGGCTCATCACGATGTCCGTACCGCGCAGGGCGGTCATCTGGCCGAAGTCGCCGCGGTGGGCGGCCTCGACGGCGTGCCAGCCGAAGCGGGTGGCCAGCACCCGGTCGTACGCGGTGGGCGTACCGCCGCGCTGGACGTGGCCGAGGATGACCGGGCGGGCCTCCTTGCCGAGGCGCCGCTCCAGCTCGCGGGCGAGGGCGGTGCCGATGCCCTGGAAGCGCTCGTGGCCGTACTGGTCGATCTCGCCGTGGCCGTAGTCCATCGTGCCCTCGGCGGGGTGCGCGCCCTCGGCGACGCAGACCACGGCGAACTTCTTGCCCCGGGCGAAGCGCTCCTCGACCATCGTGACCAGGTCGTTCACGTCGAAGGGGCGCTCCGGCAGGCAGATGCCGTGGGCGCCGCCGGCCATCCCGGACTCCAGCGCGATCCAGCCCGCGTGCCGGCCCATGACCTCGACGACCATGACCCGCTGGTGGGACTCGGCGGTCGTCTTGAGGCGGTCGATGGCCTCGGTGGCGACACCGACGGCGGTGTCGAAGCCGAAGGTGCGGTCGGTGGCGGAGATGTCGTTGTCGATGGTCTTGGGCACGCCGACGATCGGCAGACCGGCCTCGGCGAGCATCTTCGACGCGGTGAGCGTCCCCTCGCCGCCGATCGGGATGAGCACGTCGATGCCGTACTCACGGGCGAGGTCCTTGCCGTTCTCGCACGCCTCGCGCAGCCGGGCGCGCTCCAGGCGGGCGGAGCCCAGGATGGTGCCGCCGCGGGCGAGGATGCCGCTGACCGCGTCCAGGTCCAGCTTGCGGTAGCGCCCGTCGAGCAGCCCCTTGAAGCCGTCCTCGAAGCCGATGACCTCGTCGTCGTGGCCCGTCAGGGCCCGGTGCACCACCGAACGGATCACTGCGTTGAGGCCGGGGCAGTCGCCGCCTGCGGTGAGGACTCCGATACGCATGGTGCTGTGTCTCCTGTGTGCTCGCTGCTGGTTCGTGTGAGCCGGTCCGATTGTTTCACGGGCCGGGAGGCGGTGCCCGCACGGCACCGGGCACCGCTGCCGTCGCCCGCTGACACATGCGTAAAACTGGAAGAGCGGCTTAACCACAGCCGCAGGTATTGTCAAGGGGGGCAAGCTCACCATAACGGGTAATTTGACCTTGCGAAGCGACGGATGGATCGGAGAGCACGCGTGACGCGCAGCGTGTACGTGACCGGGATCGACCGCGGCGACGGCCGCCAGGTCGTCGAGCTGGGAGTGATGGAACTCCTGACCCGCCATGTCGACCGGGTGGGCGTCTTCCGCCCGCTGGTGCACGACGGACCCGACCGCCTGTTCGAATTGCTGCGGGCGCGCTACCGGCTCTCCCAGCCCGCCGAGACCGTCTACGGCCTCGGCTACGAGGAGGCCGCCCGCCTCCAGGCCGAGCAGGGCACCGACGAGCTGGTCTCCCGGCTCGTCGAGCGCTTCCACCGGGTGGCCAGGGACCACGAGTACGTCCTGGTGCTCGGCTCCGACTACGCGGCCACCAGCCTGCCGGCCGAGCTGAACCTGAACGCCCGGCTGGCCAACGAGTTCGGCGCCGCGGTGCTGGCGGTCGTCGGCGGCCAGGGCCAGGAGGCCGAGTCGGTGCGCGCCGAGGCCCGCAACGCCTACCGCGCCTACCACTCGCTGGGCTGCGACGTCGTCGCGCTGATCGTCAACCGGGTGGCGCCGGAGCAGCGCGCGGCCGTCGCCGAGCAGCTGGCCGCGCACCTGCCGGTGCCCTGCTACGCGCTCCCGGAGGACGGCGCGCTCTCCGCGCCCACCGTCGGCCAGATCGTGCACGCGCTCGGCGCCGAGGTGCTGCTCGGCGACGACTCGGGGCTGGCCCGCGACGCCCGGGACTTCGTCTTCGGCGGCGCCATGCTGCCGACCTTCCTCAAGGCGCTGACCCCCGGCTGCCTGGTCGTGACCCCCGGCGACCGCGCCGACCTGGTCATCGGCTCGCTCGCCGCGCACAGCGCCGGCGCCCCGCCGATCGCGGGCGTGCTGCTGACCCTCGACGAGCGGCCGGGCCCGGACATCATGGCGCTGGCCAACCGGCTCGCCCCCGGCACTCCGGTGATCTCGGTGGCCGGCGGCTCCTTCCCGACCGCGGCCGAGCTGTTCGCCATCGAGGGCAAACTGAACGCCGCGGCGCCGCGCAAGGCGGAGACCGCGCTCGGCCTGTTCGAGCGGCATGTGGACACCGCGGAGCTGACGAACCGTATCTCCGTCGCCCGCTCCGGCCGCGTCACACCGATGATGTTCGAGCACGAGCTGATCGAGCGCTCCCGCTCCGGCCGCCGCCGCGTCGTCCTGCCCGAGGGCACCGAGGAGCGGGTGCTGCGCGCCGCCGACGTACTGCTGCGCCGCGACGTGTGCGACCTGACGCTGCTGGGCGAGGAGAAGGCGATCCGCAAGCGCGCCGCCGACCTCGCCATCGACCTGGCCGACGCGCAGATCACCGACCCGCAGACCTCGCCGCTGCGCGAGCGCTTCGCCGAGCTGTACGCCAAGCTGCGCGCCCACAAGGGCGTCACCTACGAGCTGGCGTACGACGTGGTCGCGGACGTGTCGTACTTCGGCACCCTGATGGTGCAGGAGGGCCTGGCCGACGGCATGGTCTCCGGCGCGGTGCACTCCACCGCGGCGACCATCCGCCCCGCCTTCGAGATCATCAAGACCAAGCCGGGCGCGCAGATCGTCTCCTCGGTCTTCTTCATGTGCCTGGCCGACCGCGTCCTGGTCTACGGCGACTGCGCGGTCAACCCGGACCCGGACGCCGAGCAGCTGGCGGACATCGCCATCCAGTCGGCCACCACCGCCGCGCAGTTCGGCGTCGAGCCGCGGATCGCGATGCTGTCGTACTCCACCGGCTCCTCCGGCTCCGGCGCGGACGTCGACAAGGTGCGCAAGGCCACCGAGCTGGTCCGCGAGCGCCGTCCCGACCTGCTGGTGGAGGGCCCGATCCAGTACGACGCGGCGGTGGACGCCGCGGTGGCCAAGACGAAGCTGCCGGAGTCCGAGGTGGCCGGCCGGGCCACCGTGCTGGTCTTCCCCGACCTGAACACCGGCAACAACACCTACAAGGCCGTCCAGCGCTCGGCGGGCGCGGTCGCCGTCGGCCCGGTCCTCCAGGGCCTGCGCAAGCCGGTCAACGACCTCTCGCGCGGCGCGCTGGTCCAGGACATCGTCAACACCGTGGCCATCACGGCCATCCAGGCGCAGGGCGCGGCACCGGGCGGCTCGCCCGCCACCGCCGGCATCTGACGCCCCGCCCCGCCCGTCCCCCCACAACCAACCGAAAGCTGCTTCATGACTGCCAACGCCACCCGCGTCCTCGTCCTCAACTCCGGCTCCTCGTCGGTGAAGTACCAGCTGCTCGACATGCGCGACGGCTCGCGCCTCGCCGTGGGCCTGGTCGAGCGGATCGGGGAGGAGACGTCGCGCCTGGCGCACACCCCGCTGGCCACCGGCGGCGACAAGAGGGAGCGCACGGCCCGGATAGCCGACCACGAGGAGGCGCTGAACGCGGTCGCCGAGGAGCTGTCCGCGGACGGGCTCGGCCTGGACTCGCCGGAGCTGGCCGCGATCGGGCACCGGGTGGTGCACGGCGGCCTGAAGTTCACCGAGCCGACCGTGATCGACGACGCGGTGCTCAAGGAGATCGAGCGGCTGGTGCCGGTGGCGCCGCTGCACAACCCGGCGAACATCACCGGCATCCGGACCGCCCAGGCGCTGCGGCCCGACCTGCCGCAGGTCGCGGTCTTCGACACCGCCTTCCACACCACGATGCCGGAGCACGCGGCGCGCTACGCCATCGACGTGGAGACGGCCGACGCGCACCGCATCCGCCGGTACGGCTTCCACGGCACCTCGCACGCGTACGTCTCGCGCAAGACCGCCGAGCTGCTCGGCAAGGCGCCCGAGGACGTCAACGTCATCGTGCTGCACCTGGGCAACGGCGCCTCCGCGTCGGCGGTGGCCGGCGGGCGCTGCGTGGACACCTCGATGGGCCTGACCCCGCTGGAGGGCCTGGTCATGGGCACCCGCTCGGGCGACATCGACCCGGCCGTGGTCTTCCACCTCAAGCGGGTGGCGGGCATGGACACGGACGAGATCGACGTCCTGCTCAACAAGAAGAGCGGTCTGATCGGGCTATGCGGCGACAACGACATGCGCGAGATCCGCCGCCGTGTCGACGAGGGCGACCAGCGGGCCGCGCTCGCCTTCGACATCTACATCCACCGGCTGAAGAAGTACATCGGCGCCTACAGCGCGGTGCTGGGCCGGGTGGACGCGGTGGCGTTCACCGCGGGCGTCGGCGAGAACGCCGCCCCGGTGCGCGAGGCCGCGGTCAAGGGGCTGGAGGAGCTGGGGCTGGCGGTGGACGCCGACCTGAACGCTGTGCGGTCCGACGAGGCGCGGCTGATATCGCCCGAGTACGCACGCGTCGCGGTCGCCGTCGTCCCCACCGACGAGGAGCTGGAGATCGCCAACCAGACGTACGCCCTGGTCAGCAACTGACTCGTGGCAGCTGCGGCCAGGCACCGGCGGCACCCGTCCGGCGCCTGGCCGCTCCCCCGCTTCCGGGCACCCGAGCCCAAATAATTCCGCTCCGAAACAAACGATAGGATCGATCCCATGCGCCGTTCCAAAATCGTCTGCACCCTGGGCCCCGCCGTCGACTCCTACGACCAGCTGAAGACGCTGATCGAGGCCGGCATGAACGTGGCCCGATTCAACATGAGCCACGGCACCCACGCGGAGCACGAGGAGCGCTACCACCGCGTCCGCAAGGCCGCCGAGGAGACCGGCCGCGCCATCGGCGTGCTGGCCGACCTCCAGGGCCCCAAGATCCGCCTGGAGACCTTCGCCGACGGCCCCGTCGAGCTGGTGCGCGGTGACGAGTTCGTCATCACCACCGAGGACGTGCCGGGTGACAAGACCATCTGCGGCACGACCTACAAGGGCCTGCCCGGTGACGTCTCCAAGGGCGACCCGGTCCTGATCAACGACGGCAACGTGGCGCTCCAGGTGGTCGAGGTCGACGGCCCGCGGGTGCGCTGCATCGTCATCGAGGGCGGCGTCATCTCCGACCACAAGGGCATCAACCTGCCCGGTGCGGCGGTCAACGTCCCGGCGCTGTCCGAGAAGGACATCGAGGACCTGAAGTTCGCGCTCAACATGGGCTGCGACCTGGTGGCGCTCTCCTTCGTCCGGGACGCCAAGGACGTCAACGACGTGCACCGCGTGATGGACGAGGTCGGCCGGCGCGTACCGGTGATCGCCAAGGTGGAGAAGCCGCAGGCGGTCGCCAACATGGAGCAGGTCGTCGCGGCCTTCGACGGCGTCATGGTGGCCCGCGGCGACCTCGCCGTCGAGTACCCCCTCGAAAAGGTCCCGATGGTGCAGAAGCGCCTGGTGGAGATGTGCCGGCGGAACGCCAAGCCGGTGATCGTGGCGACCCAGATGATGGAGTCGATGATCACCAACTCGCGCCCGACCCGCGCCGAGGCGTCCGACGTCGCCAACGCGATCCTGGACGGTGCCGACGCGGTCATGCTCTCCGCCGAGTCCTCGGTCGGCCAGTACCCGATCGAGACCGTCAAGACGATGTCGAAGATCGTCGAGGCGGCCGAGGAGGAGCTGCTGTCCAAGGGCCTGCAGCCGCTGGTCCCCGGCAAGAAGCCCCGTACGCAGGGCGGCGCGGTGGCCCGCGCGGCGGCCGAGATGGCCGACTTCCTCAACGGCAAGGCCCTGGTCGCCTTCACCAAGTCCGGTGACACCGCCCGCCGCCTGTCGCGCTACCGCGCGGCCCAGCCGATCCTGGCCTTCACCACCGACGCGGCCACCCGCAACCAGCTCGCGCTGAGCTGGGGCGTGGAGACCTTCGTCGTCCCGCACGTGGAGCACACCGACGAGATGGTCGACCTGGTCGACGCCGAGCTGCTGAAGCTCCAGCGCTACAACGACGGCGACACCATGATCATCACCGCCGGCTCGCCCCCCGGCGTCCCCGGCACCACCAACATGGTCCGCGTCCACCACCTGGGCGGCGACCGCGCCTGACGCACGGCGTCCGACGTGAATACGGCTGTGGGCCGCATCCGGTTGGGGATGCGGCCCATCGCCGTACTGCGATGCCCCGCCCTCAGGGCAGCAGCGGGCAGACCTCCAGCCAGGCGTCCAGCTCGCGGGCACGGGGGAGGCCGTTGAGCAGGGGGCGCACCCTCCGGGCCGGAGCGACGAGCATCCGGATCAGCCGCAGGTCGCTGATCTGTTCACGCGGCAGTTCCCGCCACCGCGGCCCCAGCTCCCGGGCCGTCGCCCGGTCCATCGGCATGGCGTCCAGCACGTCGTCCAGCAGCCGGGCCGGATCGCGCAACGGGATCTCCGCCCGCGGCCCGACCTCTTCCAGCAGCACAGACGTCAGATTATGGTCCCGGCGCCGCCACTCCAGACGCTGCCCGCCCACGCTGTTCTCGGCCGCGGCCAGAAGCCGCAGCCAGGCGTCCGACACGGCGGGCCACCGCGACCCGTCCAGCTCCGGGGCCGCCTCGATGATCCGGTCCGCGAACTTCCCGACAGCGCCCAGCCAGTGGTTGACATCTCCCTGCGCGGTCCGCACTCCGTCCGGGGACCAGCGCTGTAGGTGGCCGTCCAGGTCGAGGATGTCCAGGTGGGTGAAGTGATAGGTCATCAGAAATGCACTCCTGCCGCAGCGAAGGCTTCTCTGCCGATTTCCAGGCTCTCCTGCGAGGGCAGGAAATGACCACTGTGGTTGGTGAGGTTCGTACCGAAGTAACCCACTTCCTTGTTCCCCATGATCTGGGCCTCTCCAGCGGCCCTCACCGGCGCGCCGCCACTGAGCACCGAATGGTGAAGCTCTTGGCCCTTCACTTTCATGGGGATGATCACCAAGGAATTGTCCTCCAGGACAGCCCATTTGATCACTTCAGCGGATCCGTCGTAGTCAATGTACCGATCGAACTGGGCGGTACCGGGCCGGGCCGGTGTGATACCGAACCGCTCGGCGGTTGCGAGCTCCGCTTCCAAAGCCCATGGCATCGTGTTCTTGAACAACTGACAGGAGTTGTGCACCAGCACCTGCGCGTCGCCCGCGAAATAGGTGTGGTCGCCCTCGACCTCGAAGGTGAACACCGGCACCACGCCCCGCAGGACGCGGACCGCACCGACCTCGGCATCGCCTCCGCCCTGCCGCGGCAGCCGGTAGCCCGCCCGCAGGTCCCGTGCGGGGGTCCAGCCCTTGCCCGTCACCCAGAACGGATGCCCGGGGGTGACCCGCACAGCGCCGTGGTCCGTACCGACGGACACCAGCGCGTCCGCACTGTGGCGGTACAGCTCGGTGATCCGCCGCAGCCGCTTCCTTCCGGTGCGCGGATCGGCCGCCCACACCCGGTCGCCGACCCGGAGGTCTTCGATCTTCTTGGTCCCGCCTGCCACGGCGACCGGCGTGCCGGCCGGGAAGCAGTTGGCGGCGGCACGGGCGAGCCGCTCCAGGGCGGCCAGCGAGGCCGGGTTGATACCGGAGGCCCGGACGGACGCGAGCGCTTCCTCGATGCCGGAGCCCGCACGGATGGCGTCGCGCAGCGCCTTCACGCTGCGGCCGATGGCCTTGATGATGGCCGGCGCGGCCAGACTCGCCGCCGCCCAGGCGCAGCCGCTCACCTCGCCATGGGCGCAGTCGATGTAGTCCTGGACCATGCCGGTGGCGACCGACTTGAGTACTTCCGCCGTCAGCTTCCAGCCGTTGACGTGGATCTTGCCGGGCTTGGTGAAGTCGATCGGCGCGCTGCCCAGGTAGTCGCCGGTGAAGTGACCGATGCACGCGGCGTCGGAGGTGTTCGGCAGCGTGCAGGTCAGCAGGATGAAGTGCACTCTGCCGGTGATGTGGTGCGTGACGTCGATCTCACAGCCGACGTCCGAGCCCGTGTGGCTGCCTTCGCAGTCGCCGTCGGACGTGATGGTGTCCTGGAGACCCTCGGTGAAGGAGACGATGCCCGACGCGCCCGCGGGGCCACTGTCGCTCATCCGGACCGTCTCGCGTTGAGCGTCCTCGGCCCGCTCGGCCCGGGTGGCCGAGTCCTCGGCCTCCTTCGCCAGCTCCCGGGAACGCGCTGCCGAGGCTTCCGCCGCGTCCGCGTCGCGGTCCGCCTTGTCGGCGATGCCGCGGGCCGTGGCCGCGTCGCCCTCGGCCGCGTCCGCCGCTCCTCGCGCCGATGACGCGTCCTTCTCTGCCTCGGTCGCCGACTCCCGCGCCGCTGTGGCATACCCGCCCGCGGTGGTGGCGGCGGACTGGGCGGCCTCCGCGTCGGCGGTGGCCTGCCGGTCGTACTCGACGGTGCGGGCCTCGGACTCCTTGGCCGCCTTCGCCGCCTCGGCTGCCTCCGCGGCGGACGCACCGGCCCGGTCCGCCGATTCCACCGCCTGTCGCGCGGATTCGGCGGCCGCCGCGGCCGCCTGATCGGCCTTGGCCTTCGCGACGGCCCGCTGCTGCTCGGCAGCGGTCTTCGCGGCCTGCCCGGTCAGCACGGCCAGCCCCGCCGAGGCGTCGGTCTCCTTGTAGGGAGAGCCGAGCTCGATGGCGTCGTTGGCCGGCTTGATGACCTGTGCGGCGGAGTCACGGGCCGCCTGCGCCGCCTGCGCGGTGGCATAGGCGAATCCGGCTGTGCGCACCGCGGAAACCGCGGCGCCGGTGGCTTCCAGGCGGGCCATGACGGCGTTCGCCTGTGCCTTGGCGGCCTGGGATGTGGCGGTCTCGGCATGGGCTTTGGCCGCACGGGCGTTCTGTGCCGCCGCCTCGGATGCCGCAATGGCCTCGGCAGCGGCCGCATGGGCCTTCTTCACCGCCGCGTTGGTGATGGCGACGTCCGCCTTCGCCCCGTCGGCCGCGGCCTGCGACCGAGAGGCGGCCGCCTCCGCCCGGGTCGCGGCCTCGCGTGCGTTCATCGCCGCGGTCGTGGCCTCGTTCGCCACGCGCCGGGCCTCGGTGGCCGCAGTGGTCGCCCGGTCGGCCGCGGCTCTCGCGTCGTTGGCCGCCGTACGGGCCTCACCGGCCGCCGACGTCCCTTCGACGGCGGCGGCATGTGCCTCAAGAGCGTTGGCCCGCGCCGACAGGGCGTCGCGGTCGCGCTCGGCCGTACGGGCGCCGTCCCGCGCCCGGGTCGCCTTGCGTTCGGCTTCGAGCGCGGCTTCTTTCTTCTGGCTCGCGGTGTTCCCCGCCGCGCGCGCGTCGGTCAGGGCATCAGCGGCCTTCGCTCTCTGCTGCTGCGCCCGTTCCTCGGCCGAGGCGGCGTTGGCCCGCTCTCTCTCGGCCCTCTCCTTCTCCGCCTTGGCCAGATCCCGCTCACGCTCGGCGGTGGCCCGCTTCGCCTTGGCGTCGGCCGCGGCTTCCTTGGCCGTCTTCTCCGCTGCCTCGGCCTTGGCCTGGGCCTCCTTGGCCTTGGTGGCGTTCGCGGCAGCTTCTTTGGCCTGGAGGGCTGCCCCTCCGCGGCCTCCTTGGCCTGGGCGGCGGCCTCCTCTGCCGCCTTACGCCGGAACTCCGCCTTGGTGGCATGGGATTGCGTCACAGCCAGGGCGTTGAGTGTCTTGCTGTCCGCGGCCGACGCCCGGGTGGCGTGGACCGCGGTCTCCGTCGCCTTGGCGGCGGCCTGCGTGGCGGCGGCCGACGCCTTGACGACCTGCGCGGCCTGCTGGGCGTACATCAGACCGCGGCCCCTGGGCTGTGCCGCCCGGTCGGCGATGGCATACGCCTCCTGCTGGGCCGCATGGGCCCGCTCGCTCTGCGACTTCGCCGACAGTGCCGCACGCGACGCCGCATAGAGCCGTCCCGAGGCGCGGGCCCGTGCCTGGGATATGCGGGTCTTCACCGTCTCGAACTCGGCTTTGGTGGGGTAGTCCAGGCCGGCCTTCTCGGGGCTCACAGCAAGGTAGTACGCCTGCCATTCGGTCAGCCGACTGGCGATCAAGGACTGCCCGAGGGCTTCGGCCATGGCCTGTGCCGCCACAGTCAGATCCGAGGACGCCTTCGCCTCGGCGGCGAGGATGACGTCCCGCTGCGCCTTCTGGCCGTCGAGTTCGCTCTGCCATTCGGCCGACGCGGTCGCCAGCTCACCGTCGAGTACCTGGTGCGGGTCGGGCGGATCGGCGCTCACGCAGGAAGCGAAGCGGGCTTTCAGGTTCTCGACGTCGATGCGGTATTCCATGGAGTCCGCGGCGGGCGCGGAGGTGGGGAAACCGCCGTTCTGCAGGAAGATCCGCGCGTCATCCGCGTACATGGGGTGCATGAAGGTCATGCCCTCCCATGCCTTCCAGTCCGTGTAGTCCTCCTTGCGGTCCTCGGAGTAGCGGCTGGTGGCGATCTTCGTTACGGCGTCGGCGGACTCCTTCCCGCGGCCGGGGTCAGGTCAGCGTAGAAGTCGGATTCTTTCTGCCAGAACCGATCGGACATCCAGCCCATGAGGCCGGTCTGCTGGAAAATGGAGGGGTCACGGGGTGTCCAGGTGAAACCCGTGACGGTGTAACCCGGTGGTATCTGCCGGACGTTCAAGGACTCGTCCCAGACGCGGTTCCGGCCGTCGAGCTCCGCCACCTTGCCGTCGGACCACGCCTGGTCCTTTTCGTAGGCCGTGGCCAGCGGGGTTTTCTTCCAGTACTCCGGGTCCGCGGCAGCATGCAGCTCGTCCGGGGTACCGCTGAGCCCGGAGCGGGCCAGGGCCTTCATGTCCGGCGGTTGGTACGGAAACACTGCGACACATGACCAACTTGCCCTGGACCGTCTCGACTTGTTCCGCACCGACCACCGCTTCGCCACCAAAAGGTCCATGCCCGTCTTCGGAAAGGCGGGCATGGACCGTAAGGCTCAACGGGACGGGAGGGCGGGCGGCGGTCGTCACCTCGTGATCGACTGATGCAGCCCCGGGATCGTCAGGGTGCCACCGAACTGGCCCGCCTGGGTGATCTTGACCTTGGTGAAGTACGCGAAGGGGACGTTGATCGGGGGCGGGTGCTCCGGGTCGAAGACGATCGGGATCAGGCCGAAGAGGTTGCCCTGGAGGCGTTCGGTGTACATGGTGACCTTGCCGCCGCGGATCGTGGAGGTCGAGCCCGCGGCCGCCTGGACGTGGTACTTCTTCCCGGCCGGGCCGTCCACGATCTGGTGGAGGTCGCCGATGTCGATGCTGTCGGCGGTGAACTTCAGGGCCTGCTTGGTACGGCCGTTGGGCATCGTGAGGTTGACGACGCCCTCGTAGTCCAGGCCGCGCAGGGTGAGCCCGCTGGACTCCAGGTACCAGGGCTGGTTCGGGACGGTGGCCGGGGGCCGCTCGTCCGTGCCGGCGGTCTTCTTCTCCTCGACGCAGGGGAACGGCTTCTTGCCGTCCGCGTCGGGGGCACCCGGGTCGGCGTAGCCGCTGGGGGACGGGGAGGCCGACGGCGAGGCGTCGTCCGCCTTGTCCTTGGCGTCCTTCGCCGCGTCCTCCGCGGCCTTTCCGGTCTTGCCGGTGGCGTCCCCGGCCGCTTCGCCCACCTTGCCGACGGCGTCCTTCAGCGGGCCGGTGGGCTTGGTGGAGGGTTGGTCCGCGGGTTTGCCGGTGCCGGAGTTCCCCGACGGTGACAGGGACGGCGTCGCGCCGGGGCCGGCCGGTTTTCCCTGGCCGGGGTGGAAGACGTCGTGCAGCTTCTTGCCCACGCCGAGGGGGTCGTACCAGGGGTTCTGCTCCGAGGAGGAAGAGGAGGCCGACGGGGACGGGGTGGGCGCGGGGGCCTTTCCGGCCTTGTCCGGGGAGGGGGAAGGAGTCCGGGAGGAGGCGTCGGGGGACGGGGTGGGCGCGGTGTCCGTACCACCGGCGGCCTGGTCCTTGCCGGGCTTGGCGGACTTGCCGTCCTCGGCCATCTTGTCCTCAGCGGCCTTGTCCTTGGCCGCTTTCTCCTTCTCGACCTTCTCCTTCTCGGCCTTCTCCTTCTCGGCCTTCTCCTTCGCCGCCTTCTCCTTCGCGTCCTGCTCCCCCTTGTCGGGAGCGCTGACGCACGGGCCGTTCCTGAAGGGGCTTTCCGGCGGCTGCGGCTTGGCCATCGCCAGCTGCGGGGTCAGGCCCATGCCCATCAGGACGGCGGACGGCATCGCAGCGATGGCGATCGCCTTGCCCGCGGGCACGTGCAGCCGGGTCAGCAGCGGCTTGCGCGGGGCCGCGTGGCGCGGCCCGGTTCTCGCCCCAGCGGCGGCCGCGTTCGTCTCGTGCAGTTCGTCACCCGGCACTGTGCCTCCCGTTCGTCCCGTTGACCGGGGTCGCTCCTGACAGGTCGTCCGGTGTGCCACCCTGGCCGACCGCCGGGGCGCCGTTCTCGGGGGCCGGGGGCTTGCCCGGCGCCCAGGAGACCCCCAGCGCGCCGCCGACCAGGCCCAGCACGAAGCCGACCATGAAGGCGCCGAAGTTGGAGACCACCAGGGAGACCAGGGACAGCAGGATCGCCGCCACGCCCGCGAAGACGCGCGAGGCGGGCTGGAACCACATGGTCAGGCCGAGCACGACCAGGAGTACGCCGATGATCAGCGAGCCGGCGCCCGCGGTCGTCGCCATCCGGACGGTCAGGGAGCCGATCGTGAGGTTCGCGTAGGGGATGTACATGATCGGGAATCCGGCCAGCAGCGTCAGCACCCCGCCCCAGAACGGGCGCTGTCCTCGCCACTCCCGGAACGAAGTGCGCTTGCGGCCGATGCTCTCGTTCAGCCGTGGTCGCGTGTCGGCGCTCATGTCGTACAGCTCCTCGGGACTGGCGAATCGGTGGTACGTGAGCTGGGGTGCGTGGTGCGGCGGTCACCGGCGTACGGGTGCGGGGCGCGCGGACGGCGGACCGCTCCGCCCGTCCGACGCACCCCCACCCGTGCGCTCAAGGCGTCAGTAGCACTCGTTCTTGCCGCGGCTGACGCTCATGTGCAGTCCGCTGAGCTGGAACGTGCCTGCCGTGGTGGCCCAGGCGCGCTGTTTGACGTCCTTGAACAGGACATGCTCGGCCTGCTGGGCGAAGGAGCCGGGGAGGTAGGCACCCCTGCCGCCCTCGCCGGGCTTGGCCGGGCCGGGCGTCTTGCCATCGGCGCCGGTGTCGTCCACCGAGACGCCGATGTCCACGTTGGTGAACGTCGCGTTGGTCTGCAGGTCGTCGGCGTCGATGTAGAGCTTCTTCGCCAGGACCTTGTCCTCGCCACCGCCCGCCTTGAGCTGCATCGTCACATCGCCGAAGACCGGCACCGGCACGACGACCGACTGGCACAGGTTGGTGATCTTCGCGGAGTTCAGGCCCACCACGGCGACCGGGTGCTGGCCGTTCTTGCCCTTGTCGAGGGCGCCGTACTGGACGAATCCGTCACCGTCGAGTTCGGACGCGGTGACCTTGAACTGCTGACCGGAGACGCTGAACGACGCCGCCAGCGCACCCTGCGCGATGGCGACACCGATGGCCGCCGTCGCCGCGACGCTCGGGACCATGACGACCGCGAACCGCTTCCATCTGGTCCCGCCACGAGCCAGGGACTCCATGACTTTCCTCCTTCTCGGACGTACATCTCCGGTTGCGGTCCGGGTCTCGGGGAGACGGCGGCCGTACCTGGGATGGGAGAAGTGCTACGTCCTCGGGAAGGAGAGCGCCCGTATCGAAAGGCGTACAGGCGTAGCGCGTTTTCGAATCACCGGCGATCACCCCCGAGCGACAACCACGGGCCACGCTCGCGCGCGGCCTTGTCGGACAGGCCCTGCCGGGTGGGCAGGAACCCCCCTGTCCTGGACCGGTGGCGGTGCCGCCGGCCACTCGGTGGGGACCCACGGCCCCCGCGACGCCGACCGGTTGCCGGGCGGGGGAAATGGACCGAGCGTGGCCGATCGTGGTGCATCGCGGGCCGTCGCACAAGGGGTTCGTTACTTGCGAG
Source organism: Streptomyces sp. NPDC018019 (assembly GCF_044327805.1). NCBI lineage: Bacteria > Bacillati > Actinomycetota > Actinomycetes > Kitasatosporales > Streptomycetaceae > Streptomyces > Streptomyces sp. NPDC018019. The sequence continues at coordinate 107,084 of NZ_JBIRGD010000019.1, forward strand.
TAACGGAGAGATAACCGGCCCGCGACGGCGCGAAATCGGGCGCGCACCGAGGGTTGTCGCTAACGGTGATGCCACATGGGGTACGCACGGACAAAATCCGTCAAATACCCGCGCTGCTCTTACTCCAAGTAACAGCGGCCACGTTTGCCAAGATTTGGCAAAACGTGGCCGCCGCTGAGGAAGGGACCCGCGCGCTCCAGGAGACGCGGGAGACGGAGCGCCGAAGGCTCAGAAGAGCACCCGCGCCAGTGCCGTACGCGCCGAGATCACCCGCGGGTCGTCGGCGCCGATGACCTCGAACAGCTCCAGCAGCCGTACGCGCGCGGCCTCGCGGTCGTCGCCCGCGGTGCGCTTGACGGCGTCCACCAGCCGCCCGAAGGCGTCCTCGACGTGGCCGCCGACCAGGTCCAGGTCGGCCGCCTTGATCTGCGCCTGCACGTCGCCGGGGGCGTCGGCCGCCGCCTTGCGCACCTCCTGCGGGTCCAGGTCCTGGACACGGCGGAGCAGTTCGGCCTGCGCCAGGCCGAGCTTGGCCTCCGGGTTGGCCGGGTCGTCCGCGAGCACGTTCTTGTACGCCTGGACCGCGCCGGCGAGGTCGCCGTTGTCCAGGGCCTGGTTCGCGGCTTCCAGGAGCGCGTCGTAGGGGCCGGCCGGCGCGGGGGCCTCATCGGCCTCGGCGGCGGCGGCCGGGTCCACCGGCGCGCCCACGATTCCGAACTGCTGCTCGGCGGCCTGGACGAGCTGGTCCAGCACCTGGCGGATCTGCGCCTCCGGGGCCGCGCCCTGGAACAGCGGGATCGGCTGGCCCGCGACGACCGCGAAGACCGCCGGGATGCCCTGCACACCGAACTGCTGGAACAGCGCCTGGTTGGCGTCGACATCGATCTTGGCCAGCACGAACTTGCCGGCGTACTCCCCCGCCAGCCGCTCCAGCAGCGGGCCGAGCTGCTTGCACGGCTCGCACCACTCGGCCCAGAAGTCGATGACGACCGGCACCTCGGTGGAGCGCTGGAGGATGTCCTGCTGGAACCCCGCCTCGTCGACGTCGAACACCAGACGGGCACCGGCGCCGGCCGGCCTGCCCGTACGGGCGGCTTCGGCGCGTGCCTGCTCCGCCTTCTGCTTGGCTTCCCCGGCCGCCTTCACCGCGGCGAGGTCGACGACTCCACTCATGGACATGTTGCGTGGCTGCATGGGCCTATCCTCCCCCCTTCCGCGGACCGGTGCGAAAAGCGGTGCCGAAAATTCACGGTGCGCGAAAAACACGCGGCGCCGGGCGCGTCCGTGCGGCCCGCCGGTGTGCCGGCGCAGGACGGTGGTGCCGCGTTCCCGCCGGTCCCGGGGGGCCGGCGGACGGTGTCGTACGGCCCCGGGTCCCCACCCGTGGCCAGTGGCTGTCGCATCCGGGGCACGCCGCGACGGCGGACCCTTTCGCTACGACCCGTAGCGTAACTGTCCGGCGCCCCGGCCGGGCAAGACCTGTCGGGAACGCCCGGCGTGATCTGCCTCACGGGGGCGGACCGGACGGGCCGTACTGGCCGGTATGGTCGCCCGCATGCACCGCTGCCCCCTCACCGGCACCAGCTCCCCCGAGGGCCGTACGGGCCCCCGGGGCCGTACGGGCCGGCCGCGCAGCGCCGAGGCCGACCGCGCCATCCTCGGCGCCACCCGCGCCGCGCTGGTCGAACTGGGCTGGGGCAAGCTCACGATGAGCGATGTGGCGGCCCGTGCCGGGGTGGCCAAGACGACCCTCTACCGCCGCTGGGCCAACAAGAACGAACTGGTCCTGGACGCGGTGGCGGTCCTCTTCGACGAGCTGGAGCTGCCCGACCGCGGCTGCCTCCAGGCGGACATCGAGGGCGTCGTCCTCCAGTTCGCGTCGCTGCTGGCCCGGCCGGAGACCAAGACGGCGCTGATGGCGGTGGTCGCCGAGTCCACCACCGACGAGGCGCTGCGGCTGCGCATCCGCTCCGCGGTGGTGGAGCGGCAGAAGCGGCTGGTGGTGCTCGGGCGGGAGCGGGCGCAGGCACGCGGGGAGCTGCCGCCGGACGCCGCCGGCGAGGAGGGCGCGGCGGCCGCCGGACGGGCGGTCGGGCTGATCTTCGACGTGATCGCGGGTGCGGTCGTGCACCGGGCGCTGGTCAGCGCGGAGCCGGTCGACGAGCTGTGGGCGCAGCAGTTCAGCACGCTGCTGCTGGCCGGACTGGGCGGACTGGGCGGGCACACGGAAACCGGGGCGGGCCCGCCCGGCGCGTAGCGCTCCGGGCGGGCCGTCGTCGGGCACGGGCCTGCCTCCGAGCGGGCCCTCGTCGGGTACGGCCTGCGCTCAGACCTGGTACCGGTCCGCGGCGAACAGGTGGACGTGCTCCGCCACCCACTCGGACGTCCGCTTCAGGCCCTCCTCCAGGGACACTTCGGGCGTCCAGCCCGCCCACTCGCGTGCCCGCGAATTGTCCGAAAGCAGTCGCTGGACCTCGCTGCCGGCGGGCCGCAGCCGGGAGCCCTCCACCACCACCTCGGCGTCCCGCCCGGACGCCGCGATCAGGGCCCGCGCCAGGTCGCCGATGGAGATCTCGCGCCCCGTACCGAGGTTGACGACCTCGCCCAGCGCCCGGTCGCAGTCGGCCATCGCGAGGAATCCGGCCGCGGTGTCGGTGACGTAGGTGAAGTCGCGGGTCGGGGTGAGCGAGCCCAGCCGGATCTGCCGGGAGCCGGTGTGCAGTTGGGCGAGGATGGTGGGGATCACCGCGCGCGCGGACTGGCGCGGGCCGTAGGTGTTGAACGGGCGCACGACGGTGACCGGCAGTTCGAAGGCGTGCCAGTGGGACAGCGCCATCATGTCCGCGCCGATCTTCGAGGCGGAGTACGGGGACTGCGGCTGGAGCGGGTGGTCCTCGGCGATCGGCGCGGTCCGGGCGGTGCCGTACACCTCGCTGGTGGAGGTGTGCACGAGGCGGCGCACGGCGTGCCGGCGGCACGCCTCGGCGATGTTCTCGGTCCCCACGACGTTGGTCTGGACGTAGGCGCCGGGCGAGTCGTAGCTGTACGGGATGCCGATCAGGGCCGCGAGGTGGAAGACCGTGTCGCAGCCGGCCACCGCGTCCGAGACCCGGCCGGCGTCGCGCACATCGCCCGCGATCATCTCGACCGGGCTGTCCGGTCCCAGGTAGCGGGCGAGGTGGCCCTTCTCGGCGTACGGCTTGTAGTGCACGAGGGCACGCACCGTCGCGCCGTACCCGACGAGCTGGTCCACCAGCGTCGAGCCGATGAAGCCCTCGGCGCCGGTGACCAGGACGGTGCGGCCCTTCCAGCGGGCTTCCATGAGGGTGTGGTCGGCGGTGGTCATACGGTCTCCTTCAGGCGAGGGGTGGTGGGGTGGCCGGCGAGCCGCAGGACCTTGGCGGCCAGCAGGTCGGCGGCCCGGGCGTGGGTGCCGGGATCGGCGGCCTGACCCATGGCGGCCAGCCGGGCGGGGTCGTCGAGCAGCGGGGTGACGAGCGCGTCCAGGCGCTCCGCGGTGGTCTCGGCGTCCGGCAGCAGCACCGCGGCGCCGGCGTCGGAGAGCACCCGCGCGTTGTGCGTCTGGTGGTCGCCGGGCGCGTGCGGGTACGGCACCAGGACCGACGGCATACCGATCGTGGCCAGTTCGGCGACGGTCGCCGAACCGGCCCGGCACACCACCAGGTCGGCGGCGGCGTAGGCCAGGTCCATCCGGTCCAGGTACGGGACGGCCTCGGCGACCGCCGCGCCGCCCGTCGCGGCCAGCCGCTCCCGGGTCTCCTCCAGGGCGGCGGGCCCGGTCTTGACCAGCAGCCGCAGGTCCGTACGGGTGCGGTAGCGGGCCGCCAGGCCGACCGCGGCCTCGGTGAGGCGGGCCGCGCCCAGGCTGCCGCCGTTGACGAGCAGCAGCCGGGCGCCCTCCGGTATGCCGAGTTCGCGGCGGGCGCGGGCCCGCAGGGCCGTACGGTCCAGGCTCGCCAGCGGCCCGACCAGCGGCATGCCGACGGTCTCGGCGTGCTCGCCGCCCACCAGGTGCTCGCGGCTGCGGTCGAAGGCGAGCGCGACGTGCGGGGTGAGCCGGGCGGCGAACTTGTTGGCCCGGCCCGGTACCGCATTGGACTCGTGGATCAGGCTGGGCAGCCCGGCCAGCCGGGCGCCGACGATGACCGGCGCGCTCGGGTAGCCGCCCATGCCGACGGCGACCTGGGCGTTCTGGGTGCGCAGGATCGAGCGGCACTGGTTGCCGGATCTCAGCAGCGCGGCGGGCAGCAGGTACCGCCTGGCGCCGAGCGACGGGTCGAAGGGGATCATGTCCACGGTGTGCAGGCGGTATCCGGCCTGCGGGATGAGCCGCGTCTCCAGCCCGCGCTCCGTGCCGACGAAGGAGACCACCGCGTCGGGCACGGCCCGGCGCAGGGCGTCCGCGAGGGCGAGCCCGGGGTAGATGTGGCCGCCGGTACCTCCCGCACCGATGACGACTGAGAGTGGTGTGCGCATGGCCGCCACGCTCGCGAGGCGCCCTAAGAAGGTTCTAAGACGGACTTTTGGCAGCCTGTGTGCATGCCGTCCACGCCTGCACCGCATCCCGCGCACCGGAGCGCCGCCCCGCAGCCCGCCGCGTCCCCGCCGAAGATCCTCGTCGTCGACGACGAACCGGAAGTGCGGGCCGCCGTCGAGGACGGCCTGAGCGTGGAGGGGTACGCGGTGCGCGGCGCCGCCGACGGGCTGGCCGCGCTCTCCGAGGTCGCCTCCTGGCAGCCGGACGCGATCGTCCTGGACGTGATGATGCCGGTGCTGGACGGCCTGGCGGTGTGCCGCCGGCTGCGCGCGCTGGACGACCGTACGCCGATCCTGGTGCTGACCGCGCTGGACTCGGTCAGCGAGCGGGTGGACGGGCTGGACGCGGGCGCCGACGACTACCTGGTCAAGCCGTTCGCGCTGGACGAGCTGGTCGCGCGCGTCCGGGCGCTGCTGCGCCGCGCTTCGGCCGGCGCCGCCGACGACACCTCGCTGTCCTTCGCCGACCTGGTCGTCGACCCGGTGACCCGCTCCGGCCACCGGGGCGGCCGGCCGCTGGAGTTCAGCCGTACGGAATGGGCGCTGCTGGAACTGCTCCTGCTGCACCCGGGCCAGGTGATGCCGCGCGAGGTGATCCTGGAGCGGGTGTGGGGCCGCGACTTCGGCCCGGACTCCAACTCCCTCGCCGTATACGTCGGTTACCTGCGCCGCAAGCTGGAGGCGGGCGGCGAATCGCGGCTGGTGCACACCGTGCACGGCGTCGGCTACCGCCTGGACCAGCCGGACCACCCGGACCGCGAGCCCAAGTCCGGCCGGAACGGCAGGCCGGACCGGGGCGGCAGAACGGGCCGGGCATGAGCGGCCGGCGCGGTCTGGGCGCGCGCTGGCGGCGGCGCCGCCCGCTGCGGACGCGGCTGGCCATCGCCGCGTCCGCCGCCGTGGCGCTGGTCGCGATCGGCATCAGTGCGGCCGCGTTCTTCATCATCCACCACCAGATGACCCGCCAGCTGGACCTGAACCTGGCACAGACGGCGTCGCAGTACACCGAGAAGTACCGCACGTGGGGGCCGACGGCGGGTGACACGAGCTGCCGTTTCCAGGCCGTGCCCTGTGTCCAGTCGGTCCCCGCCGACCGGGCCAGGGACCCGCGCGACGCCTACGCGCTGCCGGTCACCGACGCCACCCGCGCGGTCGCCGCCGGCCGGCACGCGCCGTACTACAGCAAGCTGACCGTGGCCGGCCAACCGGTGCGGATGTACACCACCAGGCTGCGCGGCAAGGACGAGGCGCTCCAGGTGGCACTGCGGTCGGACACCGTGCAGCGCGGGGTGCGGAAGGCCGCACTGGCGCTGGCTGCGGTCGGCGGCGCCGGTGTCCTGCTGGCGGCCGGGCTCGGCTACTGGGTCTCGCGCACCGGCCTGGCCCCGGTCGCCCGGCTCACCGCCACCGCCGAACGCATCGCCGCCACCCGCGACGCCCGGCACCGCATCGAGCTGCCCGCCGGGCCGCCCGGCCGCGAGGACGAGGTCACCCGGCTGGCCGCCAGCTTCAACACCATGCTCGGCGAGCTGGAGCAGTCGGTGGCGGCGCAGCGGCGGCTGGTCGCGGACGCCTCCCACGAGCTCCGGACGCCGCTGACGGCGCTGCGCACCAACGCCGAACTCCTCGCCCGCTCCGGCCGGCTGACCGACGCCCAGCGCGAGCGCGCCTCGGGCGCCCTGGCCCGGCAGCTGCGCGAGGTCACCACGCTCGTCAACGACCTGATCGAGCTGGCCCGGGACGAGGAGCCGCAGCCGCTGGTGGAGCAGGTGCGCCCGGCGGCGCTGCTGGAGCACGCGGTGGAGGCGGCCCGCGGGCACTGGCCGGAGATCACGTTCACGGCCCGGATCGACGCGGCGGCGGCCGGGGCGGCCGTCCCCGGCGTACCGGCGCGGCTGTCCCGGCTGCTGACCAACCTCCTGGACAACGCGGCCAAGTTCTCGCCGCCCGGCGGCCCGGTCGAGACGGAGCTGACCGCCACCGCGGACGGCCTGGAGCTGACCGTCCGCGACCACGGCCCCGGCATCGCGCCCGACGACCTGCCACACGTCTTCGACCGCTTCTACCGCGCGGAGGCGGCCCGCGCGCTGCCCGGCTCGGGCCTCGGACTGGCCATGGCCCGCCAGATCGCCCGCGCGCACCACGCCGAACTGACGGCCGCGCAGGCGCCGGGCGGCGGGGCGCTCTTCCGTCTCCGGTTCCCGGCGGGGTAGACAGGCTTCTCCGATGGGGCAGACAGACTTTTCCAGCGGGTCAGCCGGCTCCTCCGGCGGGGCGGTCCGGAGACGGCGTACTACGCTGGGCCGGAATCGCGGCGGGGGGCCGGATACAGGGCGGAAGCCGGACGGCAGGTGCCAGGCGGAGCGGGAGGGTGGGCGGTGAGCGGACGCGCGCGTCGGGCGCTGCCGGGCTTCCTGCCCCGCGCGCTGGCCGGGCTGTGGGCCGTCCTGCTGGTGCTGGCGGGTACGTCCGGAACGGCGGGCGCCATTTCCGGACCGCTGGGGCCCGGGCCGCTGGGAGCGGCTGCATCAGGCCCCACCGGCAGCGCTTCCCAGCCCTCGTCCGCCGCCGCACCCCAGGTGCTCACCGCACACACCGCGCCCGCCCCGCCACGGGCCGACGTCCGCACCGCCCCCGACCGCCCGGTGGCCCGCCAGACCGCCACCGCCCAGGCGCAGGCGGTCCTCCCGCACCCGCGCTTCCCCGGTCTGCCGGGCGCGCTGCCGTCCGCGGCACCGGCCCCGCACCACTCCCCCTTCGGGTACGGCGAGACCGTCGGCCCCCGCCAGGAACGGGCGCCGCCCTGGACCCGGTACTCCCCGCGCAGCCCGCGCGCCCCGCCCTTCGTACGGAGCAGCTGACGCCCCAGGCGTACGGCCGCCCGCAGCACCGGCATGCCCGGCGACGCCCCGCGCGCCGCCGCTGACCGGCGCGCGCCCCGGCCGGCGCTCCGCCTCCGTATCCCTGAAGGGGAGACCCATGCCGTCCCGCGCTCCGTCGCGGCGTCCGTGGCGTGCGCTGCTCGCGCTCGCCGTCGTCGCCGTGTCGCTGTTCCTCGCCCTGACCACCCCCGCCCGCCTCGGACTCGACCTCCGCGGCGGCACCCAGATCGTCCTGGAGACCAAGGACGCGCCCACCGCCCGCGCCGACTCCGCCGCCACCGACCGCGCCCTGGAGGTGCTGCGGCAGCGGATCGACGCGCTCGGCGTCGCGGAACCCTCGCTGTCCCGCTCCGGTGAGCGGCGCATCGTCGCCGAGTTGCCCGGGGTCCGGGACCCCAAGGAGGCCGTCGAGGTCATCGGCCGTACCGCGCAGCTCACGTTCCATCCCGTACTCGGGACCACGCAGGACCCGAAGGGCACGCCGGAGGCGAAGCCCAAGGGCGACCGCACCCGCACCCTGCCCGACCCCGACTCGCCCGGCCAGGCCCTGCGGCTCGGTGCCCCTGCCCTGACCGGCGAGGGCGTCAAGGACGCGGAGGCCGTCTTCGACCCGCAGGGCGGGCGCGGCTGGACCGTCGACCTGGCCTTCCGCGGCGCCGCCGCCGACGCCTGGGCGCGGATCACCGGGGAGGCGGCGTGCGCGGCCCCCGGCGATCCGGCGCGGCGGGTGGCGATCGTCCTGGACGGCCGGATCATCTCCGCCCCCGGCATGCAGCAGAGCGTGCCCTGCAAGACCGGCATTGCGGGCGGGAACGCCCAGATCACCGGCGGGTTCGGCGACGCGGAGGCCCGCGACCTGGCGGCGCTCGTCAAGGGCGGCGCCCTGCCGGTGCCCGTCGAGATCGTCGAACAGCGCACGGTCGGCCCGACGCTGGGCGCCGACGCGATCCGGGCCAGCGCCACCGCGGCCGTCATCGGCCTGCTGTGCACCGGCGCGTTCGTCATCGTCGTCTACCGGCTGCTGGGCGCGCTGGCCACGGTCGCGCTCGCCGCGTACGGGCTGATCTCGTACGCCGTGCTCGTCGCCCTGGGCGCCACCCTCACCCTCCCCGGCCTCGCCGGTTTCGTGCTGGCGATCGGCATGGCGGTGGACGCCAACGTGCTGGTGTTCGAACGGGCCCGGGAGGAGTACGCGCGCCGCGCGGCCCGCTCCGGCGGCGATCTGCGGCGCCCGCTGCGCGAGGGCTTCGGCAAGGCGTGGAGCGCGATCCTCGACTCGAACGTGACCACGCTGCTCGCCGCCGGCCTGCTGTTCTTCTTCGCCACCGGCCCGGTCAAGGGCTTCGGCGTGACGCTGTCCATCGGCGTGCTGGCCTCGATGGTCTCCGCCCTGGTGATCACCCGGGTGCTGGCGGGCTGGGCGGTGCGCCGGGGCGCCGTACGGCGGCGTCCGGCGATCACCGGCATGGCCACGGAAGGCCGGGTACGGCGGTGGCTGGCCCGCCGCGAGCCGCGGCTGATGCGGCACCGGCGCACCTGGCTGGGCCTCGGCGCCGGTCTGCTGCTGCTCGCCGTCGCCGGGATCGGCGTCCGCGGCCTGGAGTTCGGCGTGGAGTTCACCGGCGGCCGGCTGGTCGAGTACAGCACCAGCCGTACGGTGGACGCCGAGACGGCGCGCGCCGCGGTCGCCGACGCGGGCTTCCCGCGCGCGGTCGTGCAGGAGTCCGGTAACGGCGGCATCACCGTACGGACCGAGCGGCTGACCAACGCCGAACAGGACCGCATCCGGACGTCCCTCCAGAAGCCCGGCGGCACGGTCGAGGTCGAGCGGGACGAGCAGATCGGGCCCAGCATGGGCAGCGAACTGCGCGGCAAGGCGCTGATCGCGCTCGGTATCGCGGTCGCCGCCCAGCTGGTCTACCTGAGCATCCGGTTCCGCTGGACGTTCGCCACGGCGGCGGTGCTCGCCATGGCGCAGGACGTGGTGCTGGTGGTGGGCCTGTTCGCCTGGCTGGGCAAGCCGGTGGACAGTGTCTTCCTCGCGGCGCTGCTGACCGTCGTCGGCTACTCCGTCAACGACACGGTCGTGCTCTTCGACCGCGTACGGGAACTGCGGCGCGGCGCCCGGGGCGACCGGGCGGCGCGCGGTGCGGAAGGGCTCGCCCGGCTGGCCGACCGGGCGATCGTGCAGACCGTGCCGCGCACGGTGAACACCGGCATGGGCGCGCTGTTCGTCCTCGCCGCCCTCGCCGTACTGGGCGGCGACTCGCTGGCCGACTTCTCCGTGGCGCTGCTCGCGGGCGTGCTCTTCGGCATCGCGTCCACCGTCTTCACCGCCACCCCGGCCGCCGTCGTGCTGGAGAGCCGTCACCCGGCCCAGGAGGCGCCGGCCGCCCGGCCGCGCGACAAGGCCGGGGCCGGAACCGGCGCGGTGGTCTGACCCGCACACGAGGACCTGACACGACACCGGGGGCGGGGCCGCGTGGCCCCGCCCCCGGTACGTGCCGCCGTCAGAACCCGGCCGGCTCCGTGTACACGCCCCACTCGTCGCGCAGCGCGTCGCAGATCTCGCCGAGCGTCGCCTCGGCCCGTACGGCCTCCAGCATCGGCTCGATCATGTTGCCGCCGCTGCGCGCGGCGTCCAGCATGGCCGCCAGCGAGGAGCGCACCCGCGCGTCGTCCCGGGCCGCCTTGCGGTCGGCCAGGACCCGGACCTGCTCGCGCTCGACCTCGTGGCTGACGCGCAGGATCTCCAGGTCGCCGGTGACCGAGCCGTGGTGGCAGTTGACGCCGACGACCTTCTTCTCGCCCTTCTCCAGCGCCTGCTGGTACCGGAAGGCGGACTCGGCGATCTCACCGGTGAACCAGCCGTCCTCGATGCCGCGCAGGATGCCGGAGGTGATGGGGCCGATGATTGGGGCCTCCCCTGGTCGAGCGGAGCCGAGAGCTTGGGGAAGCTGCCCGTCGGGCACGGCCCGGGTGCCGCGCTCTCTGATCTGCTCGAAGATCTTCTCGGCGTCGGCCTCGATCCGGTCGGTCAGCGACTCGACGAACCACGAGCCGCCCAGCGGGTCGGCGACGTTGGCGACGCCGGTCTCCTCCATCAGCACCTGCTGCGTGCGCAGCGCGATCTCCGCGGCCTGCTCGCTGGGCAGCGCCAGGGTCTCGTCCAGCGCGTTGGTGTGCAGGGAGTTCGTCCCGCCGAGGACCGCGGCGAGCGCCTCCACGGCCGTCCGCACCACGTTGTTGTACGGCTGCTGGGCGGTCAGCGAGACGCCGGCGGTCTGTGTGTGGAAGCGCAGCCACTGGGCTTTCTCGCTGGTCGCGCCGTACACGTCGCGCATCCAGCGGGCCCAGATGCGGCGGGCCGCCCGGAACTTCGCGATCTCCTCGAAGAAGTCCAGGTGGGCGTCGAAGAAGAAGGACAGGCCGGGCGCGAAGGTGTTCACGTCCAGGCCGCGGGAGAGGCCCAGCTCCACGTACCCGAAACCGTCGGCGAGGGTGTACGCCAGCTCCTGCGCGGCCGTCGCGCCCGCCTCGCGGATGTGGTAGCCGGAGACCGAGATCGGCTTGTACGCGGGGATGCCGCGCGCACAGTGCTCCATCAGGTCGCCGATCAGGCGCAGGTGGGGCTCGGGCGGGAAGAGCCACTCCTTCTGCGCGATGTACTCCTTGAAGATGTCGGTCTGGAGCGTGCCGTTCAGGACGGCCGGGTCCACGCCCTGGCGCTCGGCGGCGACCAGGTACATGCAGAAGACCGGGACGGCCGGGCCGGAGATCGTCATCGAGGTCGTCACGTCGCCGAGCGGGATGTCCTTGAACAGGACCTCCATGTCGGCGGCGGAGTCGATGGCGACGCCGCAGTGGCCGACCTCGCCGAGCGAGCGCGGGTCGTCGGAGTCGCGGCCCATCAGGGTCGGCATGTCGAACGCCACCGACAGGCCGCCGCCACCGGCCTTGAGGATCATCTTGTAGCGCTCGTTGGTCTGCTCGGCGTTGCCGAAGCCCGCGAACTGGCGGATGGTCCACGTACGGCCGCGGTAGCCGGTCGGGTACAGCCCGCGGGTGAACGGGTACTCGCCGGGCCAGCCGATGCGCTCGAAGCCGTCGACCGTGTCGCCGGGGCGGGGGCCGTACACCGGTTCGACGGGATCTCCGGAGAGCGTGGTGAAGTCCGCGTCCCGCTTGCGGGCGGAGTCGTACCGGGCCTGCCAGCGGCGGCGGCCCTCTTCGATGGCGTCAGCGTCCATGCCACCAAATTTACTTGGACGTCCTACTAATTGTCGATGGCAGACGGCCGGCAGTCACCGGATGACGCCCGGAAGGCGGTGCGGGGGCCGCCGGGCCGGGCCCGGCGGCCGTGCGCCCTCAGACCTTGGCGGGCTGCGGCGTACCGTCCGCGACCAGCGGCTCGATCTCGCGGACGACCTTGCGCTCGACGAAGAAGGCGGCGGTCGGGATGGTGCCGGAGATCAGCACCCACAGCAGCTTGCCGAACTTCCACTTCGCCTTGGAGCCCAGGTCGAAGGCGAAGACCAGGTAGATGATGTACAGCACGCCGTGGATCTGGGAGACCACGAGGGTGAGGTCCTTGCCCGTGCCGAAGCCGTACTTGGCCACCATGCAGGCACACAGGACGAGCAGCATCACGGCGGTGACGTAGGCCATCACCCGGTAGCGGGTCAGCACGCTTCGTTTCATGGTCCGAGCGTAACCGCCCGTTCCGGGGCGATCTTCGCCGCCCCTACCACGGATCAGCCGTCCTTGAAATCCCCGGCCGCCACGCGCAGCGGACGCAGCATCGCGAAGATCTCCGCGCACTCCTCGGCGTCGTAGGCGCCCAGCCCGAAGTCCATCGCCATCAGGTCGCGGGTGGCCGCGTCGCACACCTCGCGCCCCTGCTCCGTGATGGAGGCCAGCGTGCCGCGCCCGTCGTTCGGGTTCGGCCGCTTGTCCACCAACCGGGCCTTGACCAGCCGGTCCACGGTGTTGGTCACCGAGGTCGGGTGCACCATCAGCCGCTCGCCGATCTTCGACATGGGCAGTTCGCCCGCCTTGGAGAAGGTGAGCAGCACCAGCGCCTCGTACCGCGCGAACGTCAGTCCGTACGGCTTGAGCACCGCGTCCACCTCGGACAGCAGGATCTGATGGGCCCGCATGACCGAAGTGATGGCGGCCATGGACGGCACGGCTCCCCATCGTCGCTGCCACAGTTCATCGGCGCGGGCGATGGGGTCGAAGGCAAGACTGAGCGGCTTCGGCACGTCCCCGACACTACCGGTCGGTCATATCGTGGTCAGCCCCGTCTCAGGTTTCGGTACCCGTACGGTTCACTCCGTGGCCGCGCCGGGCGGACCCGGGCGCGCGCCCGGGCCCGGTGGTCAGCCTTCGGAGCCGGCCGCGAGGTGGCGTTCGACGGTCTCGACCTTGGAGGTCAGGCCGTCGGTGACGCCGGGCCGGATGTCGGCCTTCAGGACGAGCGAGACCCGCCCGGCGCGCGCCTCGACGGCGGCCACGGCACGCTTGACGACGTCCATGACCTCGTCCCACTCGCCCTCGACCGAGGTGAACATGGCGTCCGTACGGTTGGGCAGCCCGGACTCGCGGACCACCCGTACGGCGTCGGCGACGTACTCGCCGACGTCCTCGCCGACGCCCAGCGGGCTCACGGAGAAGGCGACGATCATGCGTTGACCACGCCTTCGCGGCGGGCGCGGGCGGCGATCACGCTCGCCTCGGCCTCCCGCTTGAGCTTGCGCTCGGCGAAGAAGCCGCCGGTGGGCAGGACGGAGAGCACAAAGTAGAGCGCGGCGGTCTTGACCTGCCACTTGGTGCGGCTCCAGGCGTCCAGCCAGAACACCACGTACAGGATGAACAGGATGCCGTGCACCATGCCCATCACCATCACGCCGTCGAAGCTGGTGGTCCGCTTGAGGACCGAGCAGACGAGCAGCAGCAGGAAGGAAACCGCCTCGGGGGCGGAGACCAGGCGGAGCCGGCGCAGTGCGGAAGCGGTCTTGATGTCCACGGGAACCTCGTTCGGGTGGCAGAGGGCTGCACGGAGTGCTTGTGCGGCGTTTCACAAAGGCGCCACCATTGTTGCAGGCCCGCAAAGGATCACTGTTCAGGGGTCGGCGCGCCGGATACCTTCGATTCCGTGGCTCAGTTTCGGCTCCAGGGGAGCAAAGTGCTCGCCGTCGACATGACCGGCGATGCCGTCAAGGCGAAGAACGGCTCGATGGTCGCCTACGACGGCCAGATGACGTTCAAGAAGATGACCGGCGGCGGTGACGGGCTGCGCGGCATGGTCACCCGCCGGCTGACCGGCGAACAGATGGAAGTGATGGAGGTGAAGGGGCACGGCACCTGCTACTTCGCCGACCGCGCGAGCGAGATCAACCTCGTGCAGCTGCACGGCGAGAAGCTGTACGTGGAGGCCAGCAACCTGCTGTGCGCGGACGCGGCACTGCGCACCGGCACCACCTTCACCGGGCTGCGCGGCGCCTCCCAGGGCAACGGCCTGTTCACCACCACCATCGAGGGCAGCGGCCAGGCCGCGATCGTCTCCGACGGGCCGGCCGTGGTGCTCCGCGTCACCAAGCAGTACCCGCTCCAGGTCGACCCGGGCGCGTACGTCGCGCACACCGGCGACCTCAAGCAGCACTTCCAGTCCGGGGTGAACTTCCGCACCTTCATGGGCGAGGGCTCCGGCGAGTCCTTCCAGATCCGCTTCGAGGGCGAGGGCCTGGTGTACGTACAGCCCAGCGAGCGCAACACGGTCGGCGGTGAGGTCTGATGCCGTTCACCCTCGTCAACTCCCGCATGGTGCGCGCGCAGATCGGCCCCGGACAGCGGATGTTCAGCCAGCGCGGCGCGATGCTCGCCTATCAGGGCGACGTCAGCTTCACCCCCAACATCCAGGGCGGCCAGGGCGGCATCGGCTCGATGATCGGCCGGCGGATCGCCAACGAGGCGACGCCGCTGATGACCGTCGAAGGCAGTGGCACGGTCCTGTTCGGGCACGGCGGCCACCATGTGCACGTCGTCGACCTGACCGGCGACACGCTCTACGTCGAGGCGGACCGGCTGCTCGCCTTCGACGGGACGCTCCGGCAGGGCACGATGTTCATGGGGTCGCAGGGCGGTGTGATGGGCATGGTGCGCGGCCAGGTCACCGGCCAGGGCCTGTTCACCACGACCCTCAAGGGGCAGGGCGCGGTGGCCGTGATGGCACACGGCGGCGTCATCGAGCTGCCCATCACCCCGCAGCGGCCCGTCCACGTCGACCCGCAGGCGTACGTGGCGCACCGCGGCGAGGTCCGCAACAAGCTCTCCACGGCGCTGGGCTGGCGCGACATGGTCGGCCGCGGCTCGGGAGAGGCGTTCCAGCTGGAGCTGTCCGGCCAGGGCACCGTCTACGTACAGGCGTCGGAGGAGAAACTGTGACCGGTCCCGTCGTTCTCGACCCCCACACGCTCCCCTCGGACGACAACGTCAACGAGTACACCTTCAGCGTCGATCTGAACGGTCAGTGGTTCCTCCAGAAGGGGAAGATGATCGCCTACTACGGGCGGATCGACTTCCAGGGCATCGGGCACGGCGCGCTGGACCGCCTGATCGCCCACAGTTTCCATTCGCCATTGCACGCGGCGGACTGGGTCGTGGCCGAGGGCCAGGGCAAAATGCTCCTCGCCGACCGGGCGTTCGACGTGAATTCCTATGATCTGGAAGACGGCAACCTGACCATTCGCTCGGGCAACTTGCTTGCCTTTCAGCCATCTCTGTCGCTGAAGCAGTCGATCATCCCGGGCTTCCTCACGCTCATCGGCACGGGCAAGTTCGTGGCCGCCTCCAACGGCCCGGTGGTCTTCATGGAACCGCCGATCCGGGTGGACCCGCAGGCCCTGGTGGGCTGGGCCGACTGCCCCTCGCCGTGCCACCACTACGACCACCAGTACCTGCGCGGCTTCCTCGGCGGCGTACGGGCGCACACCGGACTGGGCGGGGTCTCCGGCGAGGAGCACCAGTTCGAGTTCGTCGGGGCCGGCACGGTGCTGCTCCAGTCCACCGAGCAGCTGATGCCCGAGCTGGCCACGGGCGAGGTCGCGCCCGAGGCGGGGGTACCGGGCGGAGGTGAGGCAACTCGCCAAAGTGGCTCACAACTGCCGCAGCTGCCGGGCGGGCTGGGGGGCCTCCAGCGCCGCTTCGGGCTGTGAGCGGTAGTCTGCGGACGGTGACCTCGAACGTCTGAGCAAGCGCCCGACCGAGCGCCTGAGCCATGTCACAGCCATGACTAATTCGATATTCAACTTTCACGGGTAGAATTCATTCATGACGACCGACAGCGACACTCCCTGGCTGACCGACCAGGAGCAGCGTGCCTGGCGCACCCACCTGGACGTCAGCAGACTGCTGATGCACCAGCTGGAGCGCGACCTGCAGCCGTTCGGACTGACCAACAACGACTACGAGATCCTGGTCAACCTCTCCGAGGCCGAGGACCGGCGGCTGCGCATGAGCGACCTGGCCGCCGCCACCCTGCAGTCCAAGAGCCGTCTGTCCCACCAGATCACCCGTATGGAGAACGCCGGCCTGGTGCGCCGCGAGAGCTGCGAGTCCGACCGCCGCGGGCTCTACGCGGTGCTCACGGACGAGGGCTGGGACACCATGCGCCGGGTCGCGCCGCACCACGTCGCGTCCGTGCGGCGGCACTTCATCGACCTGTTCAGCCCCGAGGACCTGGAATCCCTGCGGACGTCCCTGACCCCGGTGGCCGAACACCTGCGGGGACGGCGCGGCAAGGTGTGACGGCGGCGCCGCCGGAGCCGCGCGGCCGGCCGTGACGCCGTCGGGGACCGGCGGTCGCGGCGCCGGACCCGGCCGTCACGCCACCGGCAGCCGCAGCTCGAACACCGAGCCCGTACGGACGGCCAGGGTGCCGCCGTGCCGCTCGGCGACGTCGCGGGCGATGGCGAGGCCGAGTCCGGCCCCGCCGTCATCGCGGCTGCGGGCGTCGTCCAGCCGGACGAACCGCTCGAAGATCCGCTCCCGCTGCTCCGGCGGCACCCCGGGCCCGTCGTCCTCGACCCGCAGCACGGCCCACTCCCCCTCGCGCACCACACTCGCCCGTACGTCCTGACGCGCGTGCCGCTGCGCGTTGTCCAGCAGGTTCCCCAGCACCCGCCCGAGCTGGCTCCGCGAACCGGCGACCTCCACCCCCGCCAGCTCCCCCACCCGCACCGCGATCCGGTCCCCCACCCGCTGCGAGACGTCCTCCCGGACCAGCGCCGCCAGGTCGATCCGCGAGTCCGCCGGCCGCTCCCCCGCGTCCAGCCGCGCCAGCAGCAGGAGGTCCGCCGCCAGGTTCTGCAGCCGTACGGCGTCCGCCACGGCACCCGGCGCGTCCAGCAGTTCCGGATGGGCGACGCCCACCTCCAACTGCGTCCGCAGGCTGGCGATCGGGCTGCGCAGCTCGTGCGAGGCGTCCGCGACGAACCTCCGCTGCCGCTCCACCGACTCCTGGAGCGCGCCCAGCGTCTCGTTGGTCGTGCGGGCCAGCCGGTCGATCTCGTCCCGCGAGCCCGGCTCCGGCACCCGCCGCGACAGGTCCGTGCTCGCCGTGATCGCCGCCATCTCGCGGCGGATGCCCTCCACCGGCCGCAGCGCCCGCCGCGTCACCAGCCAGGTCACCCCGGCCACGACCAGCAGCAGGCAGGGCAGCCCGATGAGCATCGCGGTCCGTACCGAGCCGACCGCCTCCCGCTCGGCCGCCAGCGGCGCCCCGGCCCGTACGACGGCCTTGCCGCCCTGCGTGTCCTTGGCCTCCACCGCGGCGAACCGGTAATCCGCCGTGCGGTGGCCGACCGTCGCCGTACCGCCGCTGTGCCGCGCTTCGTCCTCGACCTCGCCCGGCTTGATCCCGCGGTCGTCGTCATCGTCGTCGGGGTCCGCCGTCGGCCGCCCGGACGGCGGCTGCTGCGCGGTGACGGCCTTGCCGTCCACCGCCCGTACGCCGTCGCCCGCGGCCAGCACCCGCCCGTCGGCGTCCAGCACGACGACGGGGCGTTCGTCGCCGTCGGGCAGGTCCAGCTTCTGGTACGGCTTGCCCGTCGCGATCTGTGTCGCGATCTCCCGTGCGGTGTTCTCCGCCTGGAGATCGGCCTGGCCCACGAGGTTGTTCTTCAGCACCAGCAGCAGCGCCGTGCCCGCGGCGACCAGGGCCAGCGCCACCACCAGCGACGCTCCCACCGCGGCCCGGACCCGGACCTTGCCGAAGACCCTGCGCGCGGCTCCGTGCACGGCCCTACGCACCGGACACCAGCCGGTAACCGGCGCCGCGCACCGTCTGGATCGCCGCGGCGCCCAGCTTGCGGCGCAGCGCGCTCACGTACACCTCGACGATGTTGTTGTCGCCCTCGTACGCGAAGTCCCACACGTGCTCCAGGATCTCCGCCTTGGACACCACCTCGCCCGCGCGCAGCGCCAGTTGCTCCAGCACGGCGAACTCCTTCGCGGTCAGCGTCACCTCCGCGCCGTCGCGCTCCACCCGGTGCGCGCCCTGGTCGATGCGCAGCTCCCCGACGCGCAGTACGGGCAGTGCCGTCCGCCCGCGCCGGCGCAGCAGCGCCTTCACACGGGCCACCAGCACGACGTACGAGAACGGCTTCGTCAGGTAGTCGTCCGCGCCGGTGTCCAGCCCCTCGGCCTCGTCGTACTCGCCGTCCTTGGCCGTCAGCATCAGCACCGGTACGTCGTTGCCCGCCGCGCGCAGCGCGCCGCACACCCGGTAGCCGTTCATGCCCGGCAGCATGATGTCCAGGATCACCAGGTCGTATGTGCCCTCACCCGCCCGGTGCAGGCCCTCCAGGCCGTCGTGCACCACGTCGACCGCGTACCCCTCGGCCCGCAGTCCCCCGGCCAGCGACAGGGCCAGCCGCTTCTCGTCCTCCACGATCAACAGGCGCATGCGCCCACCATGCCATTGCGCGCCTGAAGCCTTCTTCAGGTGGCTTCAGGCCGGCTTCAGCTTGTCCCGGCCATGGTGGGACACGTCATCGAGCACCACCTCACCGACCGGGGAGAAACACCGAGATGAAGCGCAACATCGTCATTGCCACCGTGGCCGCGGCCGCCCTGATCGGCGGCGGCACCGCCACCGCCGTCGCCCTCGGCGGCGACTCGGGCGAGCCGACGGCGTCTCCGTCGGCTTCGGCGCCGCGTTCCAGCGTCAGCGTCCCCGATGACGACGTCAACGAGGACGCGCGGGAGGCCAAGGCGGCGACCGTCTCCGCCCCGCAGGCCGCGGCGGCGGCCCTGAAGGCCACGCCCGGCACCGTCACGAGCATCGACCTCGACGAGGACCGGCCCGGTCTCGTCTGGGAGGTCGATGTCCTCGGCAAGGACGGCAAGTGGCACGAGGTCACGCTCGACGCCGGGAACGGGAAGGTGCTGAACCAGCACGTCGAGCACGAAGGCGGCGACGACCACGGTGCCGCCCGTATCCGCGCCGGGCTCAAGGGCGCCACCGTCGATGCCGCGCAGGCCGCCGAAAAGGCCGCCGCCGCGTACGGCAAGGTCACCTCGGTCGACCTGGACGACGACCACCGCAGCAGCGCTGTCTGGGAGGTCGAGACCGTCACCAAGGACGGCAAGGAGCACAAGCTGGACGTCGATCCGAAGACGGCCAAGGTGACGGTCGCCCCGCAGAACACGGACGACGACGACAACGAGGGGCAGGACGACTGAGGGGCTTGCGACTCGCCTAACGTGCGGCGGGACGGGGGCCTGAGCCGGGGGTGGGGGGGCGCACCGTTGCGCGGTAGGGCCGGTGGGGTGCCATCCCGCCGTCTTGGCCGGGGCTTTCCCAAGCCCCGGCCATGGCCGGGTGCCTACCCCGCCGTCTCCTCCCCCGTGAGTCCCGCCACCAGTTCGTCCGCTGCCGCGTACGGGTCCAGTTCGCCTGCCATGATGCGCTCTGCCAGGACGGACAGGCGGCGGTCCCCTCGGAGGTCACCGATGCGTTCGCGCAGCCGGGTGACGGCGATCGTCTCGACCTCGCGGGCCGCGCGGGCCCGGCGGCGTTCTGCGAGGACGCCGTGTTCCTCGGTCCAGGCGCGGTGTTTCTCCAGGGCCTCGACCACCTCGTCGGTGCCTTGGCCGCGGGCCGCCACCGTCTTGACGATCGGGGGGCGCCAGTCGCCGGGGGCGCGGGCCTCGCCCAGGCCCAGCATGTGGTTGAGTTCGCGGGCCGTCGCGTCGGCCCCGTCGCGGTCGGCCTTGTTGACCACGTAGACGTCGCCGATCTCCAGGATTCCGGCCTTGGCCGCCTGGATGCCGTCGCCCATGCCGGGGGCGAGGAGGACCACCGTCGTGTCGGCCTGCGAGGCGATGTCGACCTCGGACTGGCCCACGCCCACCGTCTCGACGAGGACCACGTCGCAGCCCGCGGCGTCGAGGACGCGGATGGCCTGGGGGGCGGCCCACGCGAGGCCGCCCAGGTGGCCCCGGGTGGCCATGGAGCGGATGTAGACGCCGGGGTCGGAGGCGTGTTCCGACATCCGTACGCGGTCGCCGAGGAGGGCTCCGCCGGAGAAGGGGGAGGACGGGTCGACGGCGAGGACGCCCACCCGTCTGCCCGCCCGGCGGTAGGCGCTGACCAGGGCGGACGTGGAGGTGGACTTGCCCACGCCCGGGGAGCCGGTCAGGCCGACCACGTACGCGTGGCCGGCCAGGGGGGCCAGCGCGGCCATCACCTCGCGCAGCTGCGGGGACGCCCCCTCCACCAGCGAGATCAGCCGGGCCACGGCCCGCGGCCGGCCCTGCCGTGCCTGTTCCACCAGCTCGGGGACGTCCACCACAGCCCAGTTCCTCCCACTTCGGTCGACCACGGACGCGTACGCGGTGGACGCGGGCGGGGGTCCGCCCGGCCGCCGCCACCGGCCCGTCCTACTTGCCGGGCACGCGGATGATCAGCGCGTCGCCCTGGCCACCGCCACCGCACAGCGCCGCCGCGCCCACGCCGCCGCCGCGCCGGCGCAGCTCCAGCGCGAGGTGGAGCACGATCCGGGCGCCGGACATGCCGATCGGGTGGCCGAGCGCGATGGCCCCGCCGTTGACGTTCACCTTTTCCGGCGACACCCCGAGATCCTTCATTGACTGCACGGCCACCGCGGCAAACGCCTCGTTGATCTCGATCAGGTCAAGATCCTCGACGCCGAGGCCCGCCTTGCCCAGTGCGTGCCGGATCGCATTGCTGGGCTGGGACTGGAGGGAATTGTCCGGGCCCGCCACGTTGCCGTGCGCGCCGATCTCGGCGATCCACTCCAGGCCCAGCTCCTCGGCCTTGGCCTTGCTCATGACGACCACCGCGGCGGCGCCGTCGGAGATCTGGGAGGACGTGCCGGCGGTGATGGTGCCGTCCTTGGCGAAGGCCGGGCGCAGCTTGGCCAGGGTCTCGGTGGTGGTCTCCGGACGGATGCCCTCGTCCTTGCTGAAGACGACCGGCTCGCCCTTGCGCTGCGGGATTTCCACGGGGGTGATCTCGGCCTCGAAGAGGCCGTTCTTCTGGGCGGCGGCGGCGCGCTGGTGGGAGCGGGCGGCGATCTCGTCCTGCTCGGCGCGGCCGATGCCCAGGCGGGTGTTGTGCTTCTCGGTGGACTCGCCCATCGCGACGTTCTCGTAGGCGTCGGTGAGGCCGTCGTGGGCCATCGAGTCGAGCATCTCGACGGCGCCGTACTTGAAGCCCTCGCGGGACTTGGGCAGCAGGTGGGGCGCGTTGGTCATGGACTCCTGGCCGCCGGCGACGATCACGTCGAACTCGCCGGCGCGGATGAGCTGGTCGGCGAGGGCGATGGCGTCCAGGCCGGAGAGGCAGACCTTGTTGACGGTCAGGGCGGGCACGCTCATGGGGATGCCGGCCTGGACGGCGGCCTGGCGGGCCGGGATCTGGCCCGCGCCGGCCTGGAGCACCTGCCCCATGATCACGTACTGCACCTGGTCGCCGCCGATGCCCGCCCGGTCCAGCGCGGCCTTGATGGCCGCGCCCCCCAGGTCGGCGCCGGAGAAGCTGCGCAGGGACCCCAGCAGGCGGCCCATGGGGGTCCGGGCGCCCGCGACGATCACGGAGGTGGTGCGGGACGTACCGTTCGCTGTCGACATCAGCGCGGCCCTTCCTGTACAGGGAGGTTAACGAGGGTTCCCGTCAATGTACTGAGCGGTAGGCGCCGGGTCACCGGGCTGCGGGTGTGATCGCGCGCACGTTGCGTAACCACGCGTGCGAGCGGTGCACTGGAGGCATGCTGACGCGAATCGACCACATCGGGATCGCCTGCAAGGACCTCGACGCGACCGTCGAGTTCTACCGTGCCACGTACGGCTTCGAGGTGTTCCACAGCGAGGTCAACGAGGAACAGGGCGTCCGCGAGGCCATGCTCAAGATCAACGATACGTCGGACGGCGGCGCCTCGTACCTCCAGCTGCTGGAACCGACCCGGGAGGACTCCGCGGTGGGCAAGTGGCTCGCCAAGAACGGTGAGGGGGTGCACCACATCGCCTTCGGCACGGCGGACGTGGACGGGGACGCCGAGGCCATCCGGGGCAAGGGGGTGCGGGTGCTCTAC
This sequence comes from Streptomyces sp. NPDC018019, assembly GCF_044327805.1. Lineage (NCBI taxonomy): Bacteria > Bacillati > Actinomycetota > Actinomycetes > Kitasatosporales > Streptomycetaceae > Streptomyces > Streptomyces sp. NPDC018019. The sequence goes on from NZ_JBIRGD010000019.1 coordinate 129,141, forward strand.
GAGGAGCCGCGGGTGGGTTCGATGGGGTCGCGGATCACCTTTCTGCACCCCAAGGACTGCCACGGCGTGCTGACCGAACTGGTCACCGCGGCGCCCCACGAGGGAACTGCCGCCCCCGCTTCCACGTCTCCCTCCACGACAGAGCACTGACCTTTCCCTTCCCCGGCCGGTAGAGTGCACCTTCGGCCGGGGGCCGGGTCGGGGCTCGGTCCACACTCCGCCGATGATCTGACACCATTTCTTCGGAAGGGTCAGCTCCAGTACGCGTCCCGCACGAGGCATTTCGGGCTGCGCACGAGCAGATGGGAGCCGGCCGCCACCATGACCAGGGGACGGATGGGACCGCGCAGTGCGGGGCAACGACCGCTACGAGGCTGACGACCACCTCTCGCAGTTCGAGGCCGAGATGGAGCGGCTGAAGACGGAGCGGGACAAGGCGGTCCAGCACGCCGACGACCTCGGCTACCAGGTCGAGGTGTTGCGAGCCAAGCTCCACGAGGCGCGGCGCACCATCGCGGCCCGCCCCGCCTACGACAACGTCAGCCACCAGGCCGAGCAGCTGCTGCGCAACGCCCAGATCCAGGCCGACCAGCTGCGCACCGACGCCGAGCGCGAGGTGCGCGAGGCGCGTGCCCAGACGCAGCGGCTGCTCCAGGAGCAGGCCGAGCGCCAGGCGCGCATGGAGGCCGACCTGCACGCCGAGGCGGTCGAGCGGCGCCGCCGGCTGGACGAGGAGCTCAACGAGCGCCGGCAGACCGTCGAGTCGCACGTCAACGAGAACGTGGCCTGGGCGGAGCAGCTGCGCTCCCGTACGGAGTCGCAGGCGCGCCGCCTCATGGAGGAGACCCGCGCCGAGGCCGAGCAGGCGCTGGCCGCCGCCCGCGCCGAGGCGCAGCGGCTGGCCGAGCAGACCCGGGCGCGCCTGGGCAGCGAGGCCGAGCAGGCCCGCGCCGAGGCCGACGCGATCCTGCGCCGCGCCCGTACGGACGCCGAGCGGCTGCTGAACGCCGCCTCCACCCAGGCCCAGGAGGCCACGGACCAGGCCGAGCAGCTGCGCACCAGCGTCGGCACGGAGACCGAGGAGGCGCGGCGGCAGGCCGCGGAGCTGACGCGGACCGCCGAGGCCCGGATGCAGGAGGCCGACCGCGCGCTGCGGGAGGCCCGCGCCGAGGCCGAGAAGCTGGTCTCCGAGGCGCAGGAGAGCGCCACCAAGCGGCTGTCGGCCGCCGAGTCGGACCAGGAGCAGCGGCTGCGCACGGCCAAGGCGGAGATCGCCCGGCTGGTCGGCGAGGCCACGAAGGAGGCCGACGCGCTCAAGGCGGAGGCCGAGCAGCTGCGCGCGGACGCCCGTGCGGAGGCCGAGCGGCTGGTCGCCGAGGCGCAGGAGGCCGCCCGTTCCAAGGCGGCGGAGGACTCCGCGGCGCAGCTCGCGAAGGCCGCGCGGACCGCGGAAGAGGTGCTGTCCAAGGCCGCCGAGGACGCCAAGGCCACCACCAAGGCCGCCGCCGAGGAGGCCGAGCGGGTCCGCCGGGAGGCCGAGGCGGAGGCGGACCGGCTGCGCGGCGAGGCGCACGACACCGCCGAGCAGCTCAAGGGCGCCGCCAAGGACGACACGAAGGAGTACCGCGCCAAGACCGTCGAGCTCCAGGAGGAGGCGCGGCGGCTGCGCGGCGAGGCCGAGCAGCTGCGGGCCGAGGCGGTCGACGAGGGCGACCGGATCCGGGCCGAGGCGCGCCGCGAGGCGGTCCAGCAGATCGAGGAGGCGGCCGCCACCGCCGAGGAGCTGCTGACCAAGGCGAAGTCCGACGCCGAGGAGACCCGGTCGGGCGCGAGCGCGGAGAGTGAGCGGGTCCGCACCGAGGCCATCGAGCGGGCCACGGCCCTGCGCAAGCAGGCCGAGGAGGTGCTGGAGCGCGCCCGCACGGAGGCCGAGGAGCTGCGCGGCGAGGGCGAGGAGGCCGCCGCCGCGCTGCGCGCCGAGGCCGAGGAGGCCGCGCGGCAGCTGCGTACGGAGGCCGAGGAGGCCGCCGCCGAGCGCCGTACCGAGGTGCAGGAGGAGCTGGACCGGCTCCAGGCCGAGGCGGCGGAGAAGGTCGCCGCGGCCGAGGAGGCACTGCACGACGCCCGCGCGGAGGCCGAGAGGCTGCGCCGGGAGGCGCAGGAGGAGGCCGCCAAGCTCAAGGCCGAGTCGGCGGAGCGGCTGCGGACGCTCCAGCAGCAGGCCGAGGAGGAGGCCGAGCGGCTGCGCTCGGAGGCGGCGACCGACGCGTCCGCCGCGCGCGCCGAGGGCGAGTCCGTCGCCGTACGGCTGCGCAGTGACGCCGCCGCCGAGGCGGAGCGTCTGAAGACCGAGGCCCAGGAGACCGCGGACCGGGTGCGCGCGGAGGCCGCGGCCGCCGCGGAGCGCACCGGCGCGGAGGCCGCCGAGGCGCTGGCCGCCGCCCAGGAGGAGGCGGCCCGCCGCCGCCGGGAGGCCGAGGAACTGCTCGGCGAGGCCCGCGAGGAGGCCCACCAGGAGCGCACCGCCGCACGCGAGCAGAGCGAGGAGCTGCTGGCCTCGGCCCGCAAGCGGGTCGCCGAGGCGCAGGAGGAGGCGGAGCGGCTGGTCGAGGAGGCCGACCGGCGCGCCGCCGAGCTGGTCGCCGCGGCCGAGCAGACCGCCCAGCAGGTGCGGGACGCGGTCGCCGGGCTGCACGAGCAGGCCGAGGAGGAGATCGCCGGGCTGCGCTCGGCGGCCGAGCACGCCGCGGAGCGGACGCGTACCGAGGCGCAGGAGGAGGCCGACCGGGTACGGGCCGACGCGTACGCGGAGCGCGAGCGGGCCTCCGAGGACGCGGCCCGCACCCGGCGCGAGGCGCAGGAGGAGGCCGAGGCCGCCAAGGCGCTCGCCGACCGCACGGTCGCCGAGGCCATCGCGGAGGCCGACCGGCTGCGCGCGGAGGCCGACAGCACGCTCGACGAGGCACGCGAGGCGGCCGGCAAGGCCCGTACGGACGCCGCCGAGCAGGCCGACACGCTGATCGCGGAGGCCACCGCACAGGCCGAGAAGATGGTGGCGGACGCCTCCGCCAAGGCGCAGCAGCTGCGGACGGACGCGTCCGACGCGCTGGCCTCGGCCGAGCAGGACGCCAACCGGGCCCGCGCGGAGGCCCGCAACGACGCCAACCGGATGCGTTCGGACGCCGCCGAGCAGGTGGACCGGCTGCTCGGCGAGGCCCGCGCGGAGGCCGAACGGATCGTCACCGAGGCGACCGAGCTGACCTCTTCGGCGCAGGACGACGCGGACCGCACGGTCCGCGAGGCCGAGGAGGCCGCCGAGCGGCTGCGCGCCGAGGGCGAGCAGCGGGCGGCGGAGCTGGTCGCCGAGGCCACCGCCGAGGCCGAGCGGCTGCGGGCGGAGGCCGCCGAGGCGCTGGAGACCGCCCGCCGGGAGGCCGAGCGGATCGGCGACGAGGCGCGCGAGGCGGCGAACAAGACCCGTTCGGACGCCGCCGAGCAGGCCGATCAGCTGATGACCGAGGCCGGCAGCGAGGCGGAGCGGCTGCGCGCGGACGCGGCGGAGACCGTGGCGGGCGCCGAGCGGGACGCGGACCGTACCCGTGCGGACGCCCGCGAGCAGGCGGACCGGATGATCGCCGAGGCCACCGCGGAGGCGGACCGGCTGCGCGCGGAGGCGGCGGAGACCGTCACCTCGGCGCAGGAGCACGCCACCCGTACGCGTGCCGAGTCCGAACGGATCAAGGAGGACGCGGAGGCGGAGGCCGACCGGCTGCGCACCGAGGCGCTGGAGGAGTCGGAGCAGACCGTGGACGCGGCGCGCAAGGACGCCGCGCAGCGCCGCGCGGACGCCGCCGAGCAGGCCGACCAGCTGATCGCCAAGGCCCAGGAGGAGGCGCTGAAGGCGGCGACCGCCGCCGAGGAGCAGGCCGACCGGATGGTGGGCGCGGCCCGCAAGGAGGCCGAGCGGATCGTCGCCGAGGCCACCGCCGAGGGCAACGCGATGGTCGAGAAGTCCCGTACGGACGCGGACGTCCTGCTGAGCGAGGCCCGCGGGGACGCCACCGCGATAAGGGAGCGCGCCGAGGAGCTGCGCACCCGTATCGAGAGCGAGGTCGAGGAGCTGCACGAGCGGGCCCGCCGGGAGTCCGCCGAGACGATGAAGAACGCCGGGGAGCGGGTCGACAAGCTGATCGCGCAGGCCACCCAGCAGCAGGCGGAGGCCGAGGAGAAGGCCAAGCGCATGGTGTCGGACGCCGGCAGCGAGGCGAGCAAGGTGCGCATCGCCGCGGTGAAGAAGGCGGAGGGGCTGCTCAAGGAGGCCGAGCAGAAGAAGGCCGAGGCCGTACGGGAGTCGGAGCGGCTGCGCGCCGAGGCCCGCGCGGAGGCGGAGCGGATCGTGGACGAGGGCAAGCGCGAGCTGGAGGTGCTGGTGCGGCGCCGCAAGGACATCAACGCGGAGATCTCCCGTGTCCAGGACGTGCTGGAGGCGTTGGAGTCTTTCGAGGCGCCGTCGAACGGTGGTGGCAAGGAGGGGGCGAAGGCCGCCGCGGGAGCGGGCGCAACTCGTTCGAGTGGCAAGCAGTCTGAGGGGTAGCCACCCAAATGAGGGGCCATTCTCCACTTCAAACGCGCAATGACTCGATGACACGCCGTTGCGGCCCCTAGGATTCCCTTTATCACCTCACCGGTCTCTTTCGACAGGAACCCCATGAGCGACACTTCCTCCCCCTACGGCTTCGAGCTCGTGCGGCGTGGGTACGACCGCGGTCAGGTGGACGACCGCATTTCGAAGCTGGTCGCCGACCGCGACAGCGCCCTGGCCCGCATCACCTCCCTGGAGAAGCGGATCGAGGAGCTGCACCTCGAAACACAGAACGCCCAGGCACAGGTCAACGACGCCGAACCGTCCTACGCGGGCCTCGGCGCACGTGTGGAGAAGATCCTCCGGCTCGCGGAGGAAGAGGCGAAGGACCTGCGCGAGGAGGCCCGGCGGGCCGCCGAGCAGCACCGCGAGCTGGCCGAGTCGGCCGCCCAGCAGGTCCGCAACGACGCCGAGCAGTTCGCGTCGGAGCGCAGGGCGAAGGCCGAGGACGAGGGCGTCCGGATCGTCGAGAAGGCGCAGGGCGAGGCGACCGCGCTGCGTGCCGAGGCGCAGAAGGACGCGCAGTCCAAGCGGGAGGAGGCGGACGCCCTCTTCGAGGAGACCCGCGCCAAGGCCGCGCAGGCCGCCGCGGACTTCGAGACCAATCTCGCCAAGCGCCGCGAGCAGTCCGAGCGGGACCTGGCCTCGCGTCAGGCCAAGGCCGAGAAGCGGCTCGCGGAGATCGAGCACCGGGCCGAGCAGCTGCGGCTGGAGGCCGAGAAGCTGCGTACGGACGCGGAACGCCGGGCCCGCCAGACGGTGGAGACGGCGCAGCGCCAGGCCGAGGACATCGTGGCCGACGCGAACGCGAAGGCGGACCGGATCCGCAGCGAGTCCGAGCGGGAGCTGGCGGCGCTGACCAACCGCCGGGACTCGATCAACGCCCAGCTGACGAACGTCCGCGAGATGCTCGCCACGCTGACCGGAGCGGCGGTCGCCGCGGCCGGCACCCCGGCGGACGAGGAGCCCATCTCCCGCGGCGTCCCGGCGCAGCAGTCGCGCTGAGGCGCCGTTCGTCGTTGTGACGCCGGTGCGGCCGGTGGGCTCCCACGGCCCGCTCCCGTGACGGCCGGTACCGCGCACCACGGCAACGGTCATGGTCCGCCCGCCCCGCCTCTCCCCGGAGGCCGGGCGGGCGGAATGCTTTTTTCAGCAGTCGTACGAGCTGCTCGACGCTCGGCGGGCAGTGCCCGGTTCGCCCGAGATGCGAGGCCACCGGCCCCCGCTTAGCGTGCTGTACATGATCGAGGTCGAGGGGCTGACCAAGCGTTACGGCGACAAGCTCGCCGTGGACGGGCTGACCTTCACCGTGCGGCCCGGGGTCGTCACCGGCTTCCTCGGCCCGAACGGCGCCGGCAAGTCCACGACCATGCGGATGATGCTGGGGCTGGACCACCCGACGTCGGGACGGGTCCGTATCGACGGCCGCCACTACCGGCAGCTGTCCGACCCCCTCAAGTACCTCGGCGCCCTCCTGGACGCCAAGGCCGTGCACGGCGGCCGCAGCGCCTTCCACCACCTGCTGTGCCTGGCACAGAGCAACGGCATCCCGCGCGCCCGGGTCGACGAGGTGCTGGACACGGTCGGGCTGACCCCGGTGGCCAAGAAGCGCTCCAAGGGCTTTTCGCTCGGCATGGGGCAGCGCCTGGGCATCGCGGCGGCCCTGCTCGGCGACCCCCGCATCCTCATGTTCGACGAGCCGGTCAACGGGCTCGACCCCGAAGGCATCCACTGGATCCGCAACCTGATGCAGGGTCTGGCGGCACAGGGCCGGACGGTGTTCGTCTCCTCCCACCTGATGAGCGAGATGGCGCTGACCGCCGAGCACCTGATCGTCATCGGCCAGGGCCGGCTGCTGGCGGACACCTCGATGGCCCGGTTCATCCGGGAGAACTCCCGCTCGTACGTACGGATGCGGTCGCCGGAGCGCGAGCGGCTGCTCGACGTGCTCGCAGAGGCCGGGCACACGGCGGCGGCGGCCGGCGAGGCGGTGGAGGTCGACGGGGCGAGCGCCGCCGACCTCGGCGAGCTGGCCGCACGGCACCGGCTCGTCCTGCACGAACTGAGCCCGCAGCAGGCGTCGCTGGAGGAGGCGTTCATGCAGCTGACCGCCGGGGCGGTGGAGTACCACGCGCACGCGGACACACCGCGGGCGGCGGCGGAGGGCGGTCCGCCGGAGGCCGGGCTGCCGGGGGCGGCGCCGCCCCCGGAGAAACCGGGCGCACCCGGGGCGCAGCCCGGCGGCTGGGGCGCCGACTGGCGGAACAAGAAGCGAGGGGCGTGACGATGGCGGCGGTCTCCCAGGTCCTGAGGTCGGAGTGGACCAAGATCCGGTCGGTGCGGTCCACGGTGTGGACGCTGGGCATCGCGCTGGTCGTGACGGTGGTGCTGGGCGCGCTGATCTGCCTGCTCGCCTCGAACGACTTCGGCACCATGACGCCGCGCGACCGGCTCACCTTCGACCCCACCAACACCAGCTTCGCGGGGATGGGCCTCGGCCAGCTCGCAATGATCGTCTTCGGGGTGCTGGTGGTCTCGAACGAGTACAGCACCGGCATGATCCGTACGTCGCTCGCCGCCGTACCGCAGCGCGGCGTCTTCCTCTTCTGCAAGGTCGCCGTCGCCGCCCTGCTCGCCCTCGTGGTCTCCTTCGTGACGGCCTTCCTCACCTTCTTCGTCGGGCAGGCGCTGCTGGGTACGCACGCGGCGTCGCTCGGCGACCCGGGCGTGCTGCGCGCCGTGGTGGGCGGCGGGCTCTACATGACGCTGATCGCGGTCTTCTCGATGGGCGTGGCGACGATGCTGCGCAGCCCGATGCTGGCGCTGGGCATCCTGATGCCGTTCTTCTTCCTGATCTCCAGCATCCTGGGCAACGTCCCGGCCACCAGGAAGATCGGCCGGTACCTGCCCGACCAGGCCGGCTCGAAGATCATGCAGGTGGTGCCGCCGGCCGGCCGCGAGGTGCCGTACGGGCCGTGGGGCGGATTCGCCATCATGCTCGCGTGGACGGCGGCCGTCCTGCTGTGCGGGTACGTCCTGCTGAAGCGGCGCGACGCGTAAGGGGCCGCGCCCGCACCGGCACCGGCGCCGACCCAGGCGGCGGGCGGACCGTTCCGGCGCCCTGGCCAGGCGCTCCGCGCGGCCCGGCGTCCCGTGCGCCCCACCCGTCCGCGTTTTGACGGGAACCGTCAGCGTCCCGATAACCTCCTAACCCTCACGGGGGTACGAGAGCACCTCTGCCCCGAACCATCTTTCGAGGGGCGGAGAATGATCGAGGCAGTCGGCCTGACGAAGCGCTACGGCGCCAAGACGGCCGTGCACAACCTGTCGTTCCGGGTACGGCCGGGCACCGTCACGGGCTTCCTGGGGCCCAACGGCTCCGGCAAGTCGACGACGATGCGCATGATCCTGGGGCTGGACACCCCGACCGCGGGGCGCGTCACGATCGGCGGCATCCCGTTCCGCCAGGTGCCCAACGCCCCGCGCCACGTCGGCGCGCTGCTCGACGCCAAGGCGGTGCACGGCGGCCGCAGCGCGCGCCAGCACCTGCTCTCGCTCGCCCAGCTCTCCGGCATCCCGGCGCGCCGGGTCGACGAGGTGCTCGGCGTGGTCGGGCTCCAGGACGTCGCCCGCAAGCGCTCCAGCGGCTTCTCGCTCGGCATGGGCCAGCGCCTGGGCATCGCGGCGGCGCTGCTCGGCGACCCGCAGGTACTGCTCTTCGACGAGCCGGTCAACGGCCTGGACCCGGAGGGCATCCTGTGGGTCCGCAACCTGATGAAGCAGCTGGCCGCCGAGGGCCGTACGGTCTTCGTCTCCTCGCACCTGATGAGCGAGATGGCGCTGACCGCCGAGCACCTGATCGTCATCGGCCGCGGCCAGCTGCTGGCGGACATGTCGGTCAAGGACTTCATCTCGGCCAACTCCGCCGACTTCGCCCGGGTCCGCACGCCGGACACCGAGCCGCAGCTGCGCGAGAAGCTCGGCGCGCTGCTCGGCGAGGCGGGCGCCCAGGTCGTGCCGGAACCGGACGGCGCGCTGCGCGTCACCGGGCTGCCGCTGCCGCGCATCAGCGACCTCGCCCACGACGCGGACATCCGCCTGTGGGAGCTGTCGCCGCACCAGGCGTCCCTGGAAGAGGCGTACATGCGGCTGACGCAGGGCGTCGTGGACTACCGCTCGACGGCCGACCAGCGGGCCGGTCTCCAGCAGCAGGCGGCCGGGCACCCGCCGCAGGGCCCCGGCATGCCGGGACAGCCGCCGCAGGGGTACGCGCCTGGGGCGCCGCAGCCGGGTCCGTACGGGCAGCCCGGCCACCCGGGGCAGCCGAACCCGTACGCGCAGGCACCGGGCCAGGGTCACCCGCCGGCGGCCGGACCGGGCGCGCCGTACGGACAGCCGAACCCGTACGCGCAGCCGCAGCCGGGCCCGCAGGCCGGTGCCCCCGCGCCGATGCCGCCCGCCGCCCCCGCCGACATCTCCAAGCCGCACACCGAGGACGCCCGATGACCAGCCCTCAGCAGCCGCAGCCGCAGCCTGAGCCGCACGACACCGACGCCCCCGGCGCCGCCGCGCCGATGCCCCCGGCCGAGGCCCCGGAGCCGCCCGCGCAGCAGCCGGCGCGTGAGGCGGGCACGATGATGCTCCAGGCCCAGCCCGCGCCCCAGGCCCAGGCCGCTCCGCAGGCCCAGCAGGGCGCGCGCAAGGACGCGGGCACCATGACGCTCCAGGCCCAGCAGCCGCCCACCGGTCCCCCGCCCCAGCAGCCGCCCCAGCCGCAGCAGCCGCCGCACCAGCCCGCGCCGCAGCACGGCCCGCAGCCGCCCCACCAGCAGCAGATCCCGGCCGCCTGGCAGGCCGCCGGCCCCGGCGCCGCCCCGGCCTACGTCTCGCCGATCCCCGTCCGCCGCACGAACCTGGGCCACGCCCTCGCCTCCGAGTGGACGAAGATCCGCTCGGTGCGCTCCACGATGTGGACGCTCGGCGTGCTGATCCTGCTGAACGTCGGCATCGGGCTGCTGACGTCGCTGGCGCTGGCGGGCCCGGACCGGGTGGTCGAGCCGAAGCTCGGCTTCGCCTGGTTCGGCCTGCTGCTCGGGACGCTGTGCGTGCTCCCCCTCGGCGTACTGGTGATCTCCTCGGAGTACGGCACCGGCATGATCCGTACGACGTTCACGGCCTGCCCCAGCCGGGCCCGGGTGCTGACCGCCAAGGCGATCGTCCTGTTCGGGCTGACGTTCGTCATCACCACGGTCTCCAACACGCTGGTCGCGATGCTGCACGCCGGGATGCTCAACGGCCCGGCACCCACCGGAGGCCAGTGGCTGCGCGCCACGCTCGGCTCCGGCCTGTACGTGGCCGTGCTGAGCCTGCTGGCCCTGGGCGTGGGCGCGCTGCTGCGACACTCGGCCGGCGCGATCAGCGCGATGATGGGCCTGGTCCTGCTGCCCATGCTGATGGCCGTGTTCATGCTCGGTTCGGAGAGCCTGCGCCCGTTCGCGACCAAGCTGATCGAGTACTCGATCCCGAACAGCCTCGGCGCGATCTACGACCAGCCGTTCATGCCCGACGGCCCGGCCGGCTGGCAGCCGCTGCTCGTCCTCCTGGGCGTCACCGCCGTCGTCCTCGCCGGCGCCTACACGGCACTGCAGAAGCGCGACGTGTAGGGACCTCAGTACCTCGGCGCGTTACGGGACCGCTGGAGCCGCGCGCTCCGGCGGTCCCGTGCGTTCCAGCACGCCTTGTGCCAGTGTCTGCGGTCGTCCACGTCACCTTCCCGCGGCCAGGCGACGACGTGCGGCACCCCCGGCGGGATCTCCTGGTCGCAGCCCGGGCAGCGGTAGTGCTTGGCCGCACCGCCACCCCCCAGGTGCCGTACGACCCACTCCTCACCGCGCCACTCCTCGGTACGTTCGAGACCGTAGCGGCCCCCGCCCGCGTGGTCGGCTGGCTTCTCACCGCCGCGGGGGCGGTTTCGACGCGGAGACACTGGGCACCTCGGGAAATCTACGGGGTCACGGGCCGTCACCACCCTACGCGGATCGGTCACGGGGCCCGCCGCCCACCACGATCCTGCGATCATCGGGAAACTTCGCCGCAGGCCGTGCCCTTGGCACGTGTCACCCGTTGTTGCCTGTTAGGGGGATGTCGCGTCGGCTGCGAGGAGGCAGAAGAGCGATGCGCGTTGGGGCATTCATCCTGGCCGCTCAGTTTCCGGGTCAGGGACAGGGGGAGGCGCTGCACCGGGCGGTGCGGTCCGCGGAGGTCGCCGAGGAGGCCGGACTCGACGCGGTCTGGCTGGCCGAGCACCACTTCATGCCGTACGGGGTCTGCCCGTCGGCGACGACCCTGGCCGCGCTGCTGCTGGGGCGTACGAGGAGAATCGGCGTCGGCACCTCCGTCAGCGTGCTGCCGACCCAGCACCCGGTCGCCCTCGGCGAGCAGGCGGCACTGCTGCACCTGACCACCGGCGGCCGGTTCACTCTCGGGGTGGGCCGCGGCGGCCCCTGGGTGGACCTGGAGGTCTTCGGCACCGGCCTGGCCGCCTACGAACGGCACTTCCCCGAATCGCTGGACCTGCTGCTGCGCTGGCTGCGCGAGCCCCGGGTCGGCGCCGCGGGCGAGCGGCACTCCTTCCGGGAGGTCGCGGTGGTGCCGCGGCCCGACGAGTCACTGGAGATGCCGGCCGGGCCGCCGGTCGTCCTGGCCTGCACCTCGCCCCGGTCGGTGCGGCTGGCCGCCGAGCGCGGGCTGCCCATGCTGCTGGGCATGCACTGCGGTGACGAGGACAAGGCGGAGATGGTCGCGCTGTGGCGCAGCCTGTCGCTGGCGGCCGGGCGGGACCCGGCCGAGGTCGCGGCGGCGGAGCACGTCTCGGCCGGCGTGGTGCAGGTCGGCGACACCCGGCAGGGCGCGGCCGAGGTGCTCACCAAGGCCATGCCGGGCTGGCTGCGGCGCGGCCTGGCGGCCCACGAGACGGTCGACGGCCGTTACCGCGCCATGCGCGACCCGCTGACGTACACGGAACTGCTCTGCGACCTGCATCCGGTGGGGCCGCCGGAGCTGTGCGCCGACCGGCTGGCGGCCTCGGCGGAGCGGACGGGCATCCGGCGCTTCGCGCTGCTCGTGGAGGGCTCCGGCGACCTGGCCGCCACGGAGGAGAACGTCCGGCGGCTGGGTGCCGAGGTGCTCCCGCGGCTCGGCTGAGCCGGGAGCGGCGGGCGGAAAAGCGCTCCGCCCGGCCGGCCGGTTCCGCACGGCCGGCCGGGCGGCAGCGGAGCGTCCCCCGCCTGGCGCGATCGCACCGGTCTCCGGTCCCGCAACCGGAGGATGACCGATGGAGTTTTCCAACTCTGCGTAGCCGGGCCCGGGTTGCCCGGTGCTGCCGCCGGCGCACCGGCGCCGCGTCTCGCCTGCGGCGTGCGCAGCGGCAGCGTTCCCCGGTCAGCAGTCGCGCAGCTCGGGCGACTGGTTCAGCAACTGGCCGCGGACGGAGGTGAATGCGGCCAGCCGGTCGTCCACCGACGGGTCGAGCGGGAAGGCCGCGACCCGGTGGCAGTTCTGGAACGCCAGGCGCACACCGAAATGGCGCTCCAAGGACCCGCGTATCGCGTCACTCGCCAGCGCACGCAGCAGCTGACCGCGCGCCTGCTCGTCCGGCGGCGGCGTCTGGTTGTCGGCGAACTGACCGCCGTCCACCTTCAGCCGGGCCACCAGCGAGCTGATCATCTCCCATGCGTACGGCAGGGAGCTCCGGACGCAGTCGACAAATTCCGCTTCGTCGACCTCGCCTCGCTCGGCCTGTTCGAGGAGGGCCGGTGAGACGTCGAGCGACATGAGGTTCTCCTCTCGCGGCCCCGCCGGAGCGGGGCCTCAGGTATCGGCCGGGAGGCTCGCGACGGAGCGTGTCCGTATCACGACCCCCCGCTTCAACGGTATGCCGGTCATCCGGCCCGCACCAGGAGATTGCGGAGACAACCGGCCACCGGTGAACGGGGCGCTTCAGGGGCGAATCGCGTCCGCGGCCCCCGGTCGAGTAGCGTGGCGCACCATGCGTCTCGTCATTGCCCGTTGCTCCGTGGACTACGCGGGCCGGCTCAGTGCCCACCTCCCGTCGGCCCCCCGCCTCATCCTCGTAAAGGCGGACGGTTCGGTCTCCATCCACGCGGACGACCGGGCCTACAAACCCCTGAACTGGATGTCCCCGCCGTGCACCCTCAAGGAGGGCGACGGCAGCGTGTGGACGGTGGAGAACAAGGGCGGCGAGAAGCTCATCATCACGCTGGAAGAGGTGATGCACGACTCGTCCCACGAGCTGGGGGTGGACCCCGGTCTCATCAAGGACGGGGTGGAGGCGCACCTCCAGGAGCTGCTCGCCGACCGGATCGAGACACTGGGCGAGGGCTACTCGCTCATCCGCCGCGAATACCCCACGGCCATCGGCCCGGTGGACATCCTGTGCCGGGACGCGGACGGCGGGACGGTCGCCGTGGAGATCAAGCGGCGCGGTGAGATCGACGGGGTCGAGCAGCTCACCCGCTACCTGGAACTGCTCAACCGCGACCCCCACCTGGCCCCGGTCAAGGGGGTGTTCGCGGCTCAGGAGATCAAGCCGCAGGCGCGGGTGCTGGCCACCGACCGCGGCATCGGCTGCGTCGTGCTGGACTACAACGCGCTGCGCGGCATCGAGGACGACAAGCTGCGCCTGTTCTGAGCACGGCCACGCCGCGCGGGCCACGGGTGCCGCGCGGGGCCCGCGCATCCTGCCGGTACGGATGACGACGGCCCGGTACGGGAACGCCCGCCCTGGTGGCGGACGGTCGCGTACCGGGCCGTCGTGCTGCGCTCAGCCGTTGTCCGTCCCACCGGTCGTCCCGCCCGTCGTGCCGCCACCGGTGCCGCCGGCCGTGCCACCGCCGCCGCCTGCGGTGGTCGCCGAGGCGCTGCCGCCCCCGGTGCCGGAGCTGCCGGACGTCCCCGTCGGCTCCTGGCTGGTCGGCTTGTCGGTGGGCGTCGGCTTACTGGTGGCGGTGGGCTTGTCGGTGGGCGTCGGCTTGCCGGTGGGCTTGCCCGTGGTGCCCGGGTCGGTCGGGCGGGTGCTGCCGTCCGTCGGCCGCGTCGACGGGTCGGTCGGGCGGGTGCTGCCACCGGTCGGCCCGCCGGTCGTCGGGTCCGTGGCGCCGGTGCTCGGCGCGGTCGCGCCGCCGCTCGGCCGTCCGCTGGTGCCCGGCGCGCCCGGCGCCGTGGAGCCGGACCGGGTGCCCGTGCCCGTGCCGGGACGGCTGCCCTGGCCGGTCCGGGTGCTGCTGCTGTCCGGCTGGTCGGCGGGCAGACCACTGTCGCTCTGCCCCGGTTCGGCGGACTGCTCGGTCGTGACCTTGTCGCCCGTGCCGCCGTCGGAACCGGAGACCGCGCCCAGGGTGACGACGGTGCCCAGCACGGCGACGAGCAGCGCTCCGGCGCCCGCGGCGACCAGGTTGCGCCGGGCGCCGAGCACCAGCGCACGGCGGCCCTTGGCCGGGCCGCGGCCCGTGCCCGTACCGGCGGCGGCGCTGCGGGTGACGACGGTGGGCGCGGTCGCGTCGACGGCCGGGGCCGCGGCGAGACCGGCGGGCACCCCGCCGGGCGGCGAGACCGACTCCTCCGTACGGGCGTCCGGGATCTCCTCACCGGCCGGGGTGGCCGCCCCGGCGGGCGGGGTGAACGTGCCGGAGCGGTCCGCGACCAGCGCCAGCGCGCGCCGGCCGGCGACCGTGCCGCGCCGGTCGGAGAGCACGCCGCGCAGCCCTATCGACGCCTCCAGCTCGGCCCGTGCCCGGTCCAGGTTGCCGGTGCACAGCGCGAGGACGCCCAGCTCGTGGTGGAAGTACGCCTCCTCGGCCACCTCCCCGGCGATCCGGGCGGCCTCCGCGCCGTGCCGCAGGCTGCGCTCCCAGGCGCTCCAGTGCAGGGCCGCGGCGAAGGCCGGGGCGGCCGTACGGGCCAGGAGCACGGCGGCGCTGGGGTGGCCGCCGTCCCGGCTGCCGGTCAGCACGCCCATCGCGGCCAGGATCGCGTCGGACTCGGCGGCGGCCCGCTCCGGGGTGACCGAGGGGTGCCCGGCCCACCAGGCGTAGTGCTGTGCGGCGGTCAGCGCCCGCTCGCCGGCGCCGTCCGCGTACCCGGCGGCCGTCAGCTGCTCCTGGACGGTGGCTGCGAGCCGGTAGTGCGCCCCGGCCGGGGTGATCAGCCCGCAGCCCAGCAGATCGCCGAGGGCGGCGTCCGCGTGGGCGTCCTGGGCGAGCGCGGGCAGGTGCGCCTGGTGGGGCAGTTCGCCGCCCAGCGCGACCGCGAAGCGCAGCGTCTCGCGCGCGGCCTCGCTCAGCCGGGCGGCGATCAGCGGCGCGGGCGAGGCGGCCTCGGCGACGGTCGGCAGCGGCGTGTCCTCGCCGGCGGGCGCGTCATCCGACGGTTCGCCGTACGCGTCGGAGCCGCCCTCGCCGTCCCGCGCCCGGTGCCGCAGCAGCGCACCGGCCTGCACGAAGCGCAGCGGCAGCCCCTCGGACTCGAACCACAGGTCGGCGGCCCAGGCGGCCTCTTCGTCGGTGAGCGGCCGGCCGACGGCGCCCTCCAGCAGTTCCCGGCAGGCGTCCCGGCTGATGCCGCCGAGGAAGACCTCTTCGAGGTGGGAGCCGGGCGAGGGGGCGGCGACGTCGGGGGTGGCGGCCAGCAGGAAGGCGCACTCGGGGGTGGCGCCCAGCAGTTCGTCCAGCGCGGCGCCGCCGAATTCGAGGTCGTCCAGGACGACGATCGCACCGATCTCGCCGAGCAGGCGCAGCAGCTCACCGCGGTCGGGGCGGTGCAGCGGCGCCCGGTGGACGGCGGCGAACAGCTCGTACATCACGTCGGTGGGGGTACGGCGGTACCCGGAGAGGCGCACCACGCCGTCCGGCGCCACGCCGTCGCAGGCGGTGGCGACGGCGTCCAGCAGCCGGGTCCGGCCCGCCCCGGACGGGCCGGTGACGCGCACGGATCTGCCCCGGGACAGCAGCCGGACCAGCCGGTCGGTCTCCTCGGCGCGCTCCAGCAGCGCGGCCGGCCGGCCGGCGGCGACCGGGACCGCGGGCGGGGCGGCGGCGCGGGACAGCTCGGCGCGCTCCTCGGGGCCGTACTTGCCGGGGACGGCGGGCTGCTCGCCGGGCGGGCAGGGTTCGATCTCGCTGCCGTCGACCGGGTTGACGGTGAGCAGGTAGGGGCCCGATACGAGCCGTACGGTGCGGACGGGCCCGCCGGGGGCGGCGCCGGGGCCGCCGTGCGCGGGCGCCGGCGTCGTCGCAGGGGCGTCCTGCTCTCCGTACTCCTCAGGTCCCCGGTTGGTGTTCGGGTCCATGGTGAAAAGCCCCCCAGATGCGCTTGGCGTGCCGACCGGCCGATTGCGTCCCGGCCGTCCGCACTCCCCCAGCCTCCGGCCGGGGTGCTCCCCCGGCCGCCGCTTCTGGTCCGGTGCCCGCCGCGCGGCGTACCGGACGGCGGAAAACCGAACCTTAGACCTTCGCCCAGTATCTACGAAGCGCCGGGGTCCGTTCCTGCCCGGAACGTCACAGTGTTGTGAGAATCCTTCGCGTATGCGGCATTAGATCTTGGATTTGGTGCCGCTGCGCGGGGGCCGGCCGGGCGCCCTTCAGACCCGTGGCAGGGTCTCGGCCTCGATGCCGCCCTCGATGGCGAGGATGCGGTGCAGGCGGGTGGCGACCAGGAGCCGCTGCATCTGCGGCGGTACGCCGCGCAGCACCAGCCGACGGTTGGCCCGTCCGGCGCGGCGGTGCGCGCCCATGATCACGCCGAGGCCGGTGGCGTCCCACGAGTCCAGCCCGGTCAGATCGAGCACCAGGTCGCCCTGGCCGGAGTCGACGGCGGTGTGCAGGACGGTACGGGCGTCCGCCGCGCTGCGGACGTCGAGGCGGCCCCCGACGACCAGCTCGGCGTGGTCGCCCCTGATGTGCATATGCGCTCCCCGGGTGATGAGTGCTCGATCGTTACGTCTACAGAACTGACTGCCTCTCATGCGGCGAAGTTGCCGCCTGTAAGCGAACCGATACCGAATTCACCCCGGAGGGTGAAGGCGCCGGGCCCGTACGGGTGACGCGCCGGTCACCGTGCCGGTGCCGCCGCGGACGGCCGGCGGAGCGGCCGGTGTGCCCGCGGCGGTACCCCGCCGGGCGCCTGACGCGGCCTCAGCGCGGTGCCACCGGCCCCGGAGCCGCCCGACGCGGTATCAGTGCTCGTAGAAGCCTTGCCCGCTCTTGCGGCCGATATCGCCGGCGTCCACCATCCGCCGCATGATCTCCGGCGGCGCGAACTTCTCGTCCTGCGACTCGGTGTAGATGTTGTCGGTGGCGTGCAGCAGGATGTCCACACCGGTCAGGTCGGCGGTGGCCAGCGGGCCCATGGCGTGCCCGAAGCCCAGCTTGCAGGCGGTGTCGATGTCCTCGGCGCTGGCCACCCCGGACTCGTAGAGCTTCGCCGCCTCGACGACCAGCGCCGAGATGAGGCGGGTGGTCACGAAGCCGGCCACGTCGCGGTTGACGACGATGCAGGTCTTGCCGACCGACTCGGCGAACGCCCGGGCGGTGGCGAGGGTTTCGTCGCTGGTCTTGTAACCGCGCACCAGCTCGCACAGCTGCATCATCGGCACCGGCGAGAAGAAGTGGGTGCCCACCACCCGTTCGGGGCGGCCGGTGGCCGCCGCGATCTTGGTGATCGGGATGGCGGAGGTGTTCGAGGCGAGCACCGCCTCGTCCTTGACCAGCTTGTCCAGGTTCTGGAAGATCTCCCGCTTGACGTCGATCCGCTCGAAGACGGCCTCGACGACGATGTCCGCGTCGGCGGCCGCGTCCAGGTCGGTCGTGGTGGTGATCCGGCCCAGCGCCTGCTCGGCGTCCTCGGCGGCCAGCCTCCCCTTGCTCACGAACTTCTCGTACGAGGCCTCGATGCCGCCCTTGCCGCGGGCCAGCGCCCCTTCCGTCACATCGCGGAGGACGACCTCCCAGCCCGCCTGGGCCGAGACCTGCGCGATGCCGGACCCCATCAGTCCGGCCCCGATGACGGCGAGCTTCTTTGCCACTGGCTGTCCCCTAACACGCTGTACACCTGACGGCTCTCGGCAGTGACGTTAGCGCCCGCCGGCGATCGATAGGAGGGTTAGAGATGCGCGTCACGTCCCGGATGACGGACATCACACCGCCCGGCCGCCCCGGCCGCCGTCCGGCCTCATCCGCCCGCGCGGACGGCATAGTTGAGGACCTTTCCGCCGAGCGCGTCCTCCAGGTCGTCCAGCAGGGCGAGCGCCTCCCGTGACACCTCGTCGGGTGCGCGCCCGGCCATCATCTCGCGGCCGATGTACCCCATGAGCGTGCTGTGCACCCAGTTGAGCTGGCCCGCCACCATGAGCGGCAGCCAGTCGTCCGCCGCCGCGCCGGCCTCCTGCCGCAGGGTCTCCTCCAGCCGGACGAGCTGCTCCTGCTGGAGGTGCCAGAGGCGGGCCTTGAGGGTGGCGGAGCCCTCGATGACCCGCATGAACCGGTCGTAGCCCTCGACCAGGCCGACGGAGGGCGAGACGGCCTCCACCTGTTCGCGCAGTTCGCGCAGGACGGCGGTCGCGGCCGACTCCCCCGCGTCCCGGCCGCGCACGTAGCGCGCGAGGCGGTCCACCAGCCCGGCGCTGCGGTCCATGAAGAGGTCTTCCTTGGCCGGGAAGTAGTTGTAGACGGTGTTGACCGAGACGTCGCAGACCTCGGCGATCTCCGCGATGGTCACCGCGTCGAAGCCGCGCTCCAGGAACAGGCCGGTGGCCATGTCCGAGATGTGCTGGCGCGTCTGCCGCTTCTTGCGCTCCCTGAGTCCCTCAGCCATGCCCGCATCGTACGCCTTCTTGGGTCTCGTTGATTTTTGGGGGCGTTGCAATTTTTCAGCCCCTCTGTTTTTCTGTCGGCATGGCAGTCATCACCGCGTCCGGGCTGGCCCGGACCTTCAGCACCCCGCGCGGCCCCGTCGAAGCGGTGCGCGGCATCGACCTCACCGCCGAGCGCGGCGAGATCCTCGGCCTGCTCGGCCCGAACGGCGCCGGGAAGACCACCACCCTGCGGATGCTCACCACGCTCCTCGCGCCCACCGGCGGCAGCGCGACGGTGGCCGGCTGCGACCTGGTCCACGACCCGGACGGCGTGCGGCGCAGCACCGGTTACGTGGCCCAGTCCGGCGGCGTCGACCCGAACGTCTCCGTACGGGAGGAACTGGTGACCCAGGGGCGCCTGTACCGCCTGCCGAAGGCCGGGGCGGCGGCCCGCGCCGAGGAACTGGCGCACACCCTCGGCCTCGACGGGCTGCTGGACCGCAAGTGCGCCGCGATGTCCGGCGGGCAGCGGCGGCGGCTGGACATCGCGCTGGGGCTGGTGCACCGGCCCGCGGTGCTCTTCCTGGACGAGCCGACGACGGGGCTCGACCCCGGCAGCCGGGCCGACCTGTGGGAGCTGGTCCGGCGGCTGAGCACGGACTTCGGCACCACGGTCGTCCTGACCACCCACTACCTCGACGAGGCGGACGCGCTCGCGGACCGCCTGGTGGTCGTGGACCAGGGCGTGGTGGCCGCCGAGGGCACCCCGCGCGCCCTCAAGACCGCGTACACCGGCTCGCCCGACGCGTCCCTCCAGGACGCCTTCCTCGCCATCACCGGGCGCGGCCCCGCCCCAGCGGACACCGCCCCCGTGGCCGTCTGACCGCCCTTCCCGCCACCGTCCGGCCGTCCCGTACGCCCACCAGGAGTCCCCGTATGTCCTCCGTCCTGTCCGACACGGCTCTGATCTTCGGGCGCTACGCCCGGCAGACCCTGCGGTCCAAGCTCCAGATGCTCTTCGGCGTGCTGATGCCGCTGCTGTACCTGTTCTTCTTCGGCCCGCTGCTGACCGACCTGCCGCTGGCCTCCGAGGGCAGCTCCTGGCAGGTCCTGGTGCCCGGCCTGCTGCTCCAACTCGCCCTCTTCGGCGGGTCCTTCTGCGGCTTCTCCATCATCATCGAGAAGCAGTACGGCGTGGTGGAGCGGATGCGGGTGACGCCCGTCAGCCGGCTCGCGCTGCTGCTGGGGCGGGTGCTGCGGGACGCGGCGCTGTTCACCGTCCAGTCGGCGCTGCTGGTGCTGGCGGCGGTGGTACTGGGGCTCCGGGCGCCGCTGGGCGGCATTCTCATCGGGTTCGCGTTCGTCGCCGTGACGACCGTCGCACTGTCCTCGTTCTCGTACGCGCTGGCCATGAAGGTCTCCACCCCGCAGGAGTTCGGGCCCGTCGTGAACGCCGCCACCATGCCCACGATGCTGCTGTCCGGCCTGATGCTGCCGATGGCCCTCGCGCCCGGCTGGCTGGACGCGCTCTCGCACGTGATGCCGCTGCGCTACCTCGTGGACGGCGTCCGGGCGGCCTACGTGGGCGATTACACCGGTGCGAGCATGCTGTACGGCGCGCTGGTCGCGGCCGGGCTCGCCGTACTGGCCGCGGCGGTGTGCACCCGGGCCTTCCGCAAGGCCGCGGCGTAGGCTCGCCCGTATGGTCAATCTGACGCGCATCTACACCCGTACCGGCGACCAGGGCACCACCGCCCTCGGCGACATGAGCCGGACCGCCAAGACCGACACCCGGATCGCGGCCTACGCGGACGCGAACGAGGCCAACGCGGCGATCGGCGTGGCCATCGCGCTCGGCTCGCTGCCGGAGGACGTCGTCAAGGTGCTCGTCCGGGTGCAGAACGACCTCTTCGACGTGGGCGCGGACCTGTCGACGCCGGTGGTGGAGAACCCGGAGTTCCCGCCGCTGCGCGTCGAGCAGTCCTACATCGACAAGCTGGAGGCCGACTGCGACCGCTACCTGGAGGGCCTGGAGAAGCTGCGCAGCTTCATCCTGCCCGGCGGCACGGCCGGCGCCGCGCTGCTGCACCAGGCGTGCACGGTGGTGCGCCGTGCCGAGCGCTCCACCTGGGCGGCGCTGGAGACGCACGGCGACACCATGAACCACCTCACCGCCACCTACCTCAACCGCCTCTCCGACCTCCTGTTCATCCTGGCCCGGACGGCCAACAAGGAGCTGGGGGACGTGCTGTGGGTGCCGGGCGGCGAGCGGTAGCCCCGGCCGGGCCCGGCAGCCGCGCCTACCGGCCGGTCCCCCGGCCGGCCCCGGTGCGGTCGCGGTCGTCCGGGCCACCCGGGAGCGGGTCCGGCTCCGGGGCCTGCTTCGGCCAGAGCGTGTAGCTGAGCGCGATCACCAGGTTGATGCCGATGACGAAGAGCATCTTGGTCTGCCAGTCGCGCAGCGAGCCGGTCTGCGCGGGATCGCCCACGTACCGGGCCGCCGCCTCCAGCAGCCCCATCGCGATCAGCGCGGCGAGAATCCAGCGGGCCGCCGACTGCCACTCGAAGACCGTACGGGCCCGGCCGTACTTCGGCGCGGGCACCGGCGGCGGGCCGCCCGCGAAACGGTGGGCGAAGCGGACGTCCACCCACTTGACCGTGCGGTGCCCCAGCGCGATCGAGAAGCCGAGGTAGGCGGCGGCCAGGCCGTGCTTCCAGTCGGCCTCCGCGCCGTTCTTGAGGTCCACGGCGGTGACGATCAGCAGGACCAGCTCCAGCAGCGGTTCCAGCAGCAGCACGGCGAGGCCGGTACGCGGCATCCTCGCCAGGTAGCGCAGGGCCAGCCCGCCGGCCAGCAGTATCCAGAAGCCGACCTCGCAGGCGACGATCAGCACAGCGATCACGGGACTCCCCTTCTTCACGGTCCCTTCCAGGCTCGCCCCGGAATCCGCCCGTGCCCTCGTCGCCCGTGACGATCCGGTCCTGCATCTTTCGATGGTCCGGGACGGACCGGGCCTGCATCTTTCGATGTACGACGCGGCGCATCCGGTTCGGCCGGGGCGTGGAGGCGGCGGGCCGCGCCGCCGTGTTTGATGGTGGGGTGACCGCACGCCCCTTCACCGCCCTGCCCCGGCCGCACCGCGACGACGTGCGCATCGCCGTCTGCGGGCTGCTCGGCGGCCTGCTGGTGTGGGCGCTGGGGCTGCGCAACAACCTACCGCTGGCGAACGTGCCCAGCTGGGTGGTCCTGGTGGCGCTGGCCGTGATGTCCGGCGCCGAGCTGCTGCGCCGCGGCGCGCCGCGCACCGCGCTGGTCCTGGCCACTGCCGCGCTCGCGCTGGACGTGTGCACCGGCGGGCTGATCATCACGATCCTGATGTTCACCGACGTCGTCTACGCCGCGGTGCTGTACGGGCCGCCGGCCACCGCCCGGCGGGTCCCGGTCCTGAGCATCCTGCTCACCGTCGTCGCCACCGTCGTGCCGGTGGCGGTGCTGCACGTCCCGCAGGCCCTGCTGATCGGCATCGGCGTCGGGGTGATCACGGTCGGGCCCGCCTGGACCGGCGTCATCATCCGCGAGCACCGCAACGCCGCGCGGGCCGCCCGGCTGGAGGCCGAACAGACCGCGCTGCTGGCCGAGATGGACCGTACGCAGGCCGTCGTCGCCGAACGCGCCCGGATGGCGCGCGAGTTGCACGACATGGTCGCCAACCATCTGTCGGCCATCGCGATCCACTCCACGGCCGCGCAGACCATCGACGACCCGGCCGCCACCCGGGAGGCGCTCGGCGTCATCCGCGAGAACAGCGTCCAGGGGCTGGCCGAGATGCGGCGGCTGATCGGGCTGCTGCGGGACGCGAAGGAACCCGGCGCGACGGCCGAGGCACAGGCCACGCCGACCCTGGACGGGCTGGACGCGCTGCTGGCGCAGGCCCGCACCAACGGGGCGAGCAGCGGCCTGACGTTCACCCTCCGGGACGCCCGGCAGGACGCCCGGGCGGACGGCGGGAGCGCGCGGCTGCCCGCGCCGGTGGAGCTGGCCGCGTACCGCATCGTGCAGGAGTCGCTGACCAACGCCCTCAAGCACGCGGCGCCCGGCGAGGTGGAGGTCCGCCTCGCGTACGGCCCCGGCGGCCCGCTCACCGTCTGCGTCACCAGCCCCTTCGGCGACCGGCCGGGCCCGCGCGCGCCCGGCTCCGGCGCGGGCCTGATCGGCATGCGGGAGCGCATCGCGCTGCTCGGCGGCCACTTCGAGGCGGGCCCGGAGGACGGCGGCGAGCCCGGCGACGGCAAGGTATGGCGGGTACGGGCCACGCTCCCGGTCCGCGAGGAGGAAGAGGAACGATGACAGCTGCCACCGGCCGCCCGGTCCGGGTGCTGATCGCCGAGGACCAGTCCGCCGTACGGGCCGGGCTGGTGCTGATCCTGCGCTCGGCCCCCGACATCGAAGTGGCGGGCGAGGCCGCGGACGGCGAGGAGGCGGTGCGGCTGGCCCGCGAGCTGCGCCCCGACGTGGTCCTGATGGACATCCAGATGCCCCGGCTGGACGGCGTCTCGGCGACCCGCGCGATCGTCGCCGAAGAGCTGGCCGACGTGCTGGTGCTGACCACGTTCGACCTGGACGAGTACGTCTTCGGGGCGCTGCGCGCGGGCGCCGCCGGCTTCCTGCTCAAGGACAGCGAGGCGGCGGCGCTGCTGGACGCGGTGCGCACGGTGGCCGCCGGGGAAGGGCTGATCGCCCCGGCCGTGACCCGGCGGCTGATCGCGGAGTTCGCCAGCCCCCGTACAGTACGGCGACCCGCCGACACCGCGGCGCCGGACCCGTCCGTCCTGGACACGCTGACCCGCCGCGAACGCGAGGTGCTGGGCTGCCTGGGTCAGGGGCTGTCGAACGCCGACATCGCGACCCGGCTGGAGGTGGCGGAGGCCACGGTCAAGACGCATGTCAGCCGGTTGCTGGGGAAGCTGGAGCTGCGCAGCCGGGTGCAGGCGGCGGTGCTGGCGCAGGAGTTGGGGGTGGGCGGCGACTGAACCGGTGCGGCCACCTCGGCTGATCCGGACCGGCTACCGCGGCTGATCCGGCCCGGCTTCCCCGCCGCGCCCGGCCGGGCGCCGGGGCCGGCCGGGCGCGGCGGAGGCCGCCACCCACTTTGGTCCAGACCTCTTGACCGTAGGTCTGGACCTTTTTACGCTCCCTTCACATCTTTGCGGTGAGCGCGCCCCACAGCGCTCACCGGGCGGCGCAGGTTCCCCCACCTTCCCACCCCCCTTACCTGGGAGCATCCGTGACACCCGGAACCTTGACACGCACCACCCACGCCCGACGAAGAGCCCTCGCGGCCCTGACCGCACTCCTCCTGCCCGTGGCCGCGCTGATCGGCCTGGCCGGTGCCACCCCGGCGCACGCCGCCGAGTCGGCGACCGCCACGTACACCAAGGTCTCCGACTGGGGTACCGGCTTCCAGGGGCAGTGGACGGTGAAGAACACCGGCACCACCACCATCAACGGCTGGACCGTCGAGTGGGACTTCCCCTCCGGCACCACCGTCGGCTCCGCCTGGGACGCCCAGGTCAGCGGCTCGAACGGCCACTACACCGCCAAGAACGCCAACTGGAACGGGACCATCGCCCCCGGCGCCTCGGTCAGCTTCGGCTTCACCGGCAGTGGCACCGGCGGCGGTGACGTCACGGGCTGCAAGCTCAACGGCGGCCCCTGCGACGGCGCGCAGCCCGGCGACACCCCGCCCTCCGCACCCGGCAAGCCGGTGGCCGGCGACATCACCGACACCTCCGTACGGCTGACGTGGACCGCCGCCACCGACGACAAAGGCATCAAGAACTACGACATCCTGCGCGACGGCACCAAGGTCGCCACCGTCGAGAAGCTCGCCTACACCGACAGCGGCCTGACCAAGGACACCTCGTACACCTACACCGTCGTCGCCCGCGACACCGCCGACCAGACCGGCCCCGCCAGCGCCGCCACCACCGTCCGCACCACCGGCGGCGGACAGCCCGGTGACAACCCGCCCTCCGCACCCGGCAAGCCGGTGGCGAGCGACATCACCGACACCTCCGTACGGCTGACGTGGACCGCCGCCACCGACGACAAAGGCATCAAGGACTACGACGTGCTGCGCGACGGCACCAAGGTCGCCACGGTCGGGAAGCTGGCCTACACCGACTCGGGTCTGACCAAGGGCACCGACTACACCTATACCGTCGTCGCCCGCGACACCGCCGACCAGACCGGCCCGGCCAGCGCCGCCACGACCGTGCGCACCACCGGGGGCGGCGGACAGCCCGTGGACGCGGTCAAGCTGGGCTACTTCACCGAGTGGGGTGTCTACGACCGCAACTACCACGTGAAAAACCTGGTCACCTCCGGCTCCGCGAGCAAGCTGACGCACATCAACTACGCCTTCGGCAACGTCCAGGGCGGCCGGTGCACCATCGGGGACGCCTACGCGGCCACCGACAAGGCGTACACCGCCGACCAGAGCGTGGACGGCGTCGCCGACACCTGGGACCAGCCCCTGCGCGGCAACTTCAACCAGCTCAAGAAGCTCAAGGCGAAGTACCCGAACATCAAGCTGCTGTGGTCCTTCGGCGGCTGGACCTGGTCCGGCGGCTTCACCGACGCGGTCAAGAACCCGGCGGCCTTCGCCGACTCCTGCTACCAGCTGGTCAACGACGCGCGCTGGGCCGGCCTCTTCGACGGCATCGACCTGGACTGGGAGTACCCCAACGCCTGCGGCCTGACCTGCGACACCAGCGGCCCGGCGGCGTTCGCCGAGATGATGAAGGCGATGCGCGCCAAGTTCGGCAAGCAGCTGGTCACCGCGGCGATCACGGCCGACGGCTCGGACGGCGGCAAGATCGACGCGGCCGACTACGGGGGCGGCTCGCAGTACGCCGACTGGTACAACGTCATGACGTACGACTTCTTCGGTGCCTGGGACAAGACCGGCCCCACCGCCCCGCACTCGCCGCTGACGTCGTACCCGGGCATCCCGAAGCAGGGCTTCCACACCGACGCGGCCCTGCAGAAGCTCAAGGCCAAGGGCGTGCCCGCCAAGAAGCTGCTGATCGGCATCGGCTTCTACGGGCGCGGCTGGACCGGCGTCACCCAGGACGCCCCCGGCGGCACCGCCACCGGGCCGGCCCCCGGCAAGTACGAGGCGGGCATCGAGGACTACAAGATCCTCAAGACCAGCTGCCCGTCCACTGGCACCGTCGCCGGCACCGCCTACGCCCGCTGCGGCGGCAACTGGTGGAGCTACGACACCCCGGCCACGATCACCGGGAAGATGAGCTACGCCAAGCAGCAGGGGCTGGGCGGCGCGTTCTTCTGGGAGTTCAGCGGCGACACGGCCGACGGCGAACTGATGTCCGCGATCGACAGCGGCCTGAAGTAACCCGGCCCCGCCCCGGACCGGCCGGGAAGGCGGCGTCGCCCCCGCCTTCCCGGCCTCCGGCCTGCAAGAAAGACGGAAAACCCCCCACCGGGCTACGCCACGTTCACTCTCCCCCAGACTTCGTCCGGGGGCACCCCCAACCAACGAGCAGCCCTTATTCAGGCCACATTGACTCTCCCCCAGACTTCGTCCGGGGGCACCCCCAACCAACGAGCAGCCCTTATTCAGGCCACATTGACTCGTTGCCCCGGAGGCGCCGCCTCCAGCCACGCCAGGAAGCCCGTGAGGGCGTCTTCGCTCATCGCCAGCTCCAGCCTCGTACCGCGATGGCGGCAGGCGAGCACGACGGAGTCGGAGAGCAGGGCCAGTTCCTCCTCGCCCTGGGGGGTGCGCCGCTGGAGGACCTCGATGGAGAAGCGTTCCAGGACGCGGCGGGGGCGGGGCGCGTACGAAAAGACCCGGAACCACTCGATGCGGTCACCGTTGTAGCGCGCGACGCCGTAGATCCAGCCTTTGCCGCTGGGCTCGGCCTCTTCCTCGGGCACGTTCCAGCGCAGACTGCAGTCGAACGTGCCGCCGGAGCGCTGGATGAGCCGGCGCCGTAGTCCGAAGACGAAGAGCCCCAGCAGCACCAGTACGACGACCGCGCCGCTCACAAGCAGAGCGAGGACCATCCGAACCGACCTCCTCGCCTCGATGGGTTACCCCGGCGCCGGTCGGGCGCAGGGGAGAAAATCGCACCTGCATTGCCTCAGCCGCGGACCGCCCTGGAGAATTCCAGCGCAGCCCGCGGCTGAGGGACGTGCCTCGTCGGTGGTGGGCCTCAGTGCACGCCCGCCACCGCACGCAGCCGGACATCGGCGCGGCGCTCGGCGGCCGCGTCGGCCTCCGACTTCGCCCGCTCCAAGGCCCGCTCCGCGCGCTGGACATCGATCTCGTCCGACAGCTCGGCGATCTCCGCGAGCAGAGACAGCTTGTTGTCGGCGAACGAGATGAAGCCGCCGTGCACGGCGGCGACGACGGTGCCGTCCCCGTCCTCGCCGGTCGTACGAATCGTCACCGGACCGGATTCCAGCACGCCGAGCAGCGGCTGGTGCCCCGGCATGACGCCGATGTCGCCCGACGAGGTGCGCGCGACGACCAGGCTGGCCTCGCCCGACCAGACCTGACGGTCGGCGGCGACCAACTCGACGTGCAGCTCAGCCACGATGGCTCCTCGGGTCTCCACCTGCCGGGTGCGGCAGATGTTGGGTCAAATACTAGTGGTCGTGACGGCCGGGGGCGGCCAGGGCCGCCCCCGGAACGCGGCCGGGCCTCAGGAGACGCCCAGCTCCTTGGCGTTCGCCTTCAGGTCCTCCAGGCCACCGCACATGAAGAACGCCTGCTCGGGGAAGTGGTCGTACTCACCGTCGGCGATCGCGTTGAACGCCGCGATGGACTCGTCCAGCGACACGTCCGAGCCGTCCACACCGGTGAACTGCTTCGCCACGTGGGTGTTCTGCGACAGGAAGCGCTCGATGCGGCGGGCGCGGTGGACGGTGAGCTTGTCCTCCTCGCCCAGCTCGTCGATACCGAGGATCGCGATGATGTCCTGGAGGTCCTTGTACTTCTGCAGGATCGTCTTGACGCGCGAGGCGCAGTCGTAGTGGTCCTGCGAGATGTAGCGCGGGTCCAGGATGCGGGACGTCGAGTCCAGCGGGTCCACCGCCGGGTAGATGCCCTTTTCCGAGATCGGACGCGAGAGAACGGTGGTCGCGTCCAGGTGGGCGAAGGTGGTGGCCGGCGCCGGGTCGGTCAGGTCGTCCGCGGGGACGTAGATCGCCTGCATCGAGGTGATCGAGTGACCACGGGTCGAGGTGATGCGCTCCTGGAGGAGGCCCATCTCGTCCGCCAGGTTCGGCTGGTAACCCACCGCGGAGGGCATCCGGCCCAGCAGGGTGGAGACCTCGGAGCCCGCCTGGGTGTACCGGAAGATGTTGTCGATGAAGAAGAGGACGTCCTGCTTCTGGACGTCACGGAAGTACTCCGCCATCGTCAGACCGGCCAGCGCGACCCGCAGACGGGTGCCCGGGGGCTCGTCCATCTGGCCGAAGACCAGCGCGGTCTTGTCGATGACGCCGGACTCCGTCATCTCCTCGATGAGGTCGTTGCCCTCACGGGTGCGCTCACCGACACCGGCGAACACCGACACACCGTCGTGGTTGTTGGCCACGCGGTAGATCATTTCCTGGATGAGGACGGTCTTGCCGACGCCCGCGCCGCCGAACAGACCGATCTTGCCGCCCTTGACGTACGGGGTCAGCAGGTCGATGACCTTGACGCCGGTCTCGAACATCTCGGTCTTCGACTCGAGCTGGTCGAAGTTGGGGGCCTTGCGGTGGATCGGCCAGCGCTCGGTGACCTCGACCGTGGACGGGTCCACGTTCAGGATCTCGCCGAGGGTGTTGAACACCTTGCCCTTGGTGACGTCACCGACCGGGACGGTGATCCCGGCGCCGGTGTCGGTCACCGTGGCCTGGCGGACCAGACCATCGGTGGGCTGCATGGAGATGGCGCGGACCAGGCCGTCGCCCAGGTGCTGCGCGACCTCCAGGGTCAGCGTCTTGAGCTTGCCCTCTTCGGCCGGGTCGGCGACCTCGACGTGCAGCGCGTTGTAGATCTCCGGCATCGCGTCGACGGGGAACTCCACGTCGACGACCGGGCCGATGACCCGCGCGACGCGGCCCGTCGCCGTGGCCGTCTCAACAGTGGTGGTCATAGTTGTCAGTCACTCCCCGCGGTCGCGTCGGCCAGTGCGCTCGCGCCACCGACGATCTCGCTGATTTCCTGGGTGATTTCGGCCTGGCGGGCCGCGTTGGCAAGCCGCGAGAGCGACTTGATGAGCTCTTCCGCGTTGTCGGTCGCCGACTTCATCGCCCGCCGCGTGGCGGCGTGCTTGGAGGCGGCGGCCTGCAGCAGCGCGTTGTAGATGCGCGACTCGACGTACCGCGGCAGCAGGGCGTCCAGGACGTCCTCCGCCGACGGCTCGAAGTCGAACAGCGGCAGGATCTCGCCCTTGGACGACGCCTGCGCCTCCTCGGCCGTCTTTTCGAGGCTGAGCGGCAGCAGCCGGTTGTCGACCGGCGTCTGCGTCATCATCGAGACGAACTCGGTGTAGACGATGTGCAGCTCGTCCACGCCGCCCTCGGCCGTGTCCTGCTGGACGGCGGCGATCAGCGGCCCGGCGACCGCCTTGGCGTCCGCGTACGTCGGGCTGTCGGTGAAGCCGGTCCACGACTCCGTGACCTTGCGCTCACGGAAGGCGTAGTACGAGACACCCTTGCGGCCGACGATGTAGGTGTCGACCTCCTTGCCCTCGGCCTTGAGCCGCTCGGTGAGCTGCTCGGCGGCCTTGATGGCGTTGGAGGAGTAGCCGCCGGCCAGACCGCGGTCGCTCGTGATGAGCAGCACCGCGGCCCGCGTCGGGTTGTCCGCCTCGGTCGTCAGGGCGTGCTTGGTGTTCGATCCGGTGGCAACCGCCGTCACCGCGCGGGTCAGCTCACTCGCGTACGGCGTCGATGCCGCCACCTGGCGCTGCGCCTTGACGATGCGCGAGGCGGCGATCATCTCCATCGCCTTGGTGATCTTCTTGGTCGCGGTGACGGAGCGGATGCGACGCTTGTAGACCCGGAGCTTGGCTCCCATTGGTCAGGTCCCTTCCGTCGTCACTTGGCGGTGCTGACCGGTGCGTCCTCACCGAGAAGCTTGCCGTCCGAGGTCTCGAACTGCTGCTTGAAGGCGGTGACGGTGTCGGCGAGCGCCTGGAGGGTGTCGTCGGACATCTTGGCGCCCTCGGCGATGCTGGTGAGCAGCTCCTTCTTCTCGCGGCCCATCCAGTCCAGGAGCTCGCGCTCGAAGCGGCGGATGTCCTGCACCGGGACGTCGTCCATGTGGCCGTTGGTGCCGGCCCAGATGGAGACGACCTGCTCCTCGACCGGGTACGGCGCGTACTGGCTCTGCTTGAGCAGCTCGGTCATGCGCTGACCACGGGCGAGCTGGGCCTTGGACGCCGCGTCCAGGTCGGAACCGAAGGCGGCGAACGCCTCCAGCTCGCGGAACTGGGCGAGGTCCACGCGGAGCCGGCCGGACACCTGGCGCATGGCCTTGTGCTGGGCGGAGCCACCGACGCGGGAGACGGAGATACCGACGTTCAGCGCCGGGCGCTGGCCCGCGTTGAACAGGTCGGACTCCAGGAAGCACTGGCCGTCGGTGATGGAGATGACGTTGGTCGGGATGAACGCCGAGACGTCGTTCGCCTTGGTCTCGACGATCGGCAGACCGGTCATCGAACCGGCACCGAGGTCGTCGGAGAGCTTCGCGCAGCGCTCCAGCAGGCGGGAGTGCAGGTAGAAGACGTCACCCGGGTACGCCTCACGGCCCGGCGGGCGGCGCAGCAGCAGGGACACGGCGCGGTAGGCGTCGGCCTGCTTGGAGAGGTCGTCGAAGATGATCAGGACGTGCTTGCCCTGGTACATCCAGTGCTGGCCGATGGCCGAGCCGGTGTAGGGCGCCAGGTACTTGAAGCCCGCCGGGTCGGACGCCGGGGCGGCGACGATGGTGGTGTACTCCAGGGCACCGGCCTCCTCCAGCGCGCCGCGCACGGACGCGATGGTGGAGCCCTTCTGGCCGATGGCGACGTAGATGCAGCGGACCTGCTTCTTCGGGTCGCCGGAGCGCCAGTTGTCACGCTGGTTGATGATCGTGTCGACGGCCAGGGCGGTCTTGCCCGTCTGGCGGTCACCGATGATCAGCTGACGCTGGCCACGGCCGATCGGCACCATCGAGTCCACGGCCTTGTAGCCGGTCTGCATCGGCTCGTGCACCGACTTGCGGACCATGACGCCCGGAGCCTGGAGCTCCAGGGCGCGGCGGCCCTCGGACTCGATCTCGCCGAGGCCGTCGACCGGGTTGCCCAGCGGGTCGACTACGCGGCCGAGGTAGCCCTCGCCCACGGGGACCGAGAGCACCTCACCGGTGCGGCGCACCGGCTGGCCCTCTTCGATACCGCTGAACTCACCGAGGACGACCGCACCGATCTCGCGCTCTTCCAGGTTCAGCGCGAGACCGAGGGTGCCGTCCTCGAACTTCAGCAGCTCGTTCGCCATCGCCGAGGGAAGACCCTCGACCTTCGCGATGCCGTCACCGGCCTCGCTGACCGTCCCGACCTCCTCGCGCGAGGCCGCGTCCGGCTTGTACGCCTGGACGAAGTTCTCCAGCGCGTCCCGGATCTCCTCCGGCCGGATCGTGAGCTCCGCCATCTGGGTTCCCTGCTCTCCTTGTTGGGCCCGTCGTCGTTTACGGGGGTCATGCACGTCCCCCGCCGCAGGCAGGGGCGGTTGCCCCCGTGATGTCACTGCGTCCACGGCCCAACTCGGGCCGCCGTTCTACTTCTTGAGTTGGTGGGTGGGTCAGCCGGCCATCCGCCGCGACGCCTCGTCGAGGCGGGCCGCGATGGTGCCGTCGATGACCTCGTCGCCGATCCGGACCTGAATGCCGCCGAGGACCTCCGGGTCCACGTCGAGGTTCAGGTGGACCTGCCGTCCGTACACCGACGCCAGTGCCGCGCCGAGGCGCTGCCGCTGGGTGTCGCTGAGCGGAACCGCGGAGGTGACCACCGCGACCATCCGGTCCCGGCGCGCCGCGGCCAGCTTGGACAGGGCGTCCAGCCCCGCTTCCAGGCTACGGCCCCGCGGCTGTGCGACAAGCCGGACCACGACGCGCTCGGTGACCGGGTTGGTCCGGCCGCCCAGCAGCGAACGCAGCAGCTCGGCCTTGGCCGGGCCCTGCGCGGTGCGGTCGGTCAGCGCCGCGCGCAGTTCGTGCGACGAGGCGACGATCCGGTTGAACCGGAACAGCTCGTCCTCGACGTCGTCGAGGGCGCCCGCCCGCTGCGCCGCGACGAGGTCGGCGGAGTACGCCAGTTCCTCGGTCGCGTCCGCCAGGTCGCGCGAGCGCGACCAGCGGGAGCGGACCATGCCGGAGAGCAGGTCGACGGTCTCGCCGCCGACCCGGCTGCCCAGCAGCCGCCCGGCCAGCTCGGCCTTGGCCTCGCCGGCCTGCGCCGGGTCGGTGAGGACCCGACGCAGCGACACCTCGCGGTCGAGCAGAGCGGTGACGGCAGCCAGCTCCTCGGCGAGCTTCGCCGCGTCGACGGTGGTGTTGTCCGTCAGCGCGTCGAGCTGCTCGCGTGCGGAGGCCAGTGCCTCGCGGCTCGCTCCATTCATCGGCCGGCCTCTGCCTTCGTCGAGTCCGACGCCGCCTTGGCCTCGAGCTCGTCGAGGAAGCGGTCGATGGTCCGGCTCTGGCGGGCGTGGTCCTCAAGGGACTCGCCGACCAGCTTGCCCGCCAGCTCCGTGGCCAGCTTGCCCACGTCCTGGCGCAGCGACTGCGCGGCCTGCTTGCGGTCCGCCTCGATCTGGGCATGACCGGCCGCGATGATCTCCTCGCGCTGCCGCTGGCCCTCGGCACGCATCTCGGCGATCAGCGTCGCTCCCTGCTCCTGCGCCTCCTGGCGCAGCCGGGCGGCCTCGTGGCGCGCGTCGGCGAGCTGGGACCGGTAGTCCTCCAGGACCTGCTGGGCCTCGGCCTGTAGGGCATCCGCCTTCTCGATACCGCCTTCGATCTTCTCGCGGCGCTCGTCCAGAACCTTGTTGATGTTCGGGAGGAGCTTCTTGGCGAGGAAGCCGAAGACGACGAAGAAAGCGATCAGGCCGATGACCAGCTCTGGAATCGGCGGGACGAGGGGGTTCTCAGGAACCTCCGCCGCCATGTTCACCAGGGCGCTCACATCAATGCCTTCCGTCTAAGTGGCGTCGTCGGTGCGTTCCGTGATTAGGACGGGTACGCGTAACCCATGACGATGCCGATGAGGGCGAGCGCCTCGCAGAAGGCGAAGCCCATGATCTGGTTGGTACGGATCAGGCCGGCCGCCTCGGGCTGACGGGCCAGGGCCTGGGTGCCGTTACCGAAGATGATGCCGACGCCGACGCCGGGGCCGATGGCGGCGAGGCCGTAGCCGATCGAAGCGACGTTGCCCTTGAGGCCGGCGGCGAGTTCGAGAGTCGCGGACATGCCGTGTCTTCCTTCTCTTTCATGGACCGGTGGGGGTTGGCCACCGGACGTCTGGTGGGGACTGCTGGGGTGCCCGGGGGCTCAGTGGTGCTCGGCGAGCGCGCCCTGGATGTAGTTACAGGCCAGGAGCACGAAGATGTACGCCTGAATGGCCTGGATGAACAGCTCGAAGGCCGTCATCACGATGGTCATGAGGAACGAGACGCCCGCGTAGGCGATGCCGATGCCGTTCAGCAGGTACCAGCTGGCGACCGTGAACATCAGGATGAGCATGTGGCCCGCGAACATGTTCGCGAACAGCCGGACCGCGTGCGTGAAGGGCCGGATGATCAGGTGCTGCAGCAGTTCCAGGAACATGATCAGCGGGAGGACCCAGCCGAGCGACTTGTCGTAGCCGGTGAGGTTCTTCAGACCGCCGACGAAGCCCTGCCTCTTGAACGTCAGCACGAGCCAGGTGATGTAGACCACCAGGGCCAGACCCATGGGGAACGCGATGACCGAGGTCACCGGGAACTGGGCGACCGGGATGATCGACCACAAGTTCATGATCCACACGAAGAAGAACAGCGCGACCATGAAGGGGACGAACTTCTCGCCCTCCTTCTTGCCGAGCGCGTCGTAGACGAGCCCGCGGCGCACGAAGTCGTAACCCGCCTCACCGATCATCTGCAGCTTGCCGGGCACCACCTTGGCGCGGCCGAAGGCGGCCCAGAAGAACGCCACGATGATGACCGTGCTGACCAGAGCCAGCAGCATCGGCTTGTTGAACTCGTAGCCACCGATGGTGAAAAGGGGCTCGAAGACGAACGAATGAAGGCCCGGGGCCTCGAAGCCACACCCCGGGATGAAGAGGTGGCACTCCGTGTCGAGGGCGAGCATCGTTTCAGCACTCACCGCGAGCTCCTTCAGCGTGGCGCATGGGTACGGCAACCTCGTTGTGTCGGCGCGGCGTTGAGCCACGGTGCGGCACTGGACTGGTCTTACGGATTGGGGGGCGGCTGATCGGCGCGGGGCCGGTCCGGATCACAGGCATGGGCCGTGCGCGCAACCGGTCCCCTGACTCGGGACCTGGAAGCTCGGCCGCCTGCGCCGACTGCGCCGCAGTTGGCACCGGACGATAGCAGGCTCTGGCGTGGGCATTTATTCCGGCCCTACGGGTCACGTCCGGGACCCCGTGGTTTCCGCCTTCTTGGACTCGGCGGAATCGGGATTCACGTAGAGAATCCTTGCCTTCATATAGCTGCGGGCCTGGAAGGCGATCCACACCAGAACCGTCGCGAGCAAGGTGAAGGCGAACGCCCTGACGTTGAAGAGCGTGGTGTCCTTGAACGCGATCATGAAGATCGCGACCGCCAGGATCTGTACGGCGTACAGCAGCAGTCCCATCATCTGGAACAGATCCGGCAGCCGCTTCGCGGTCTGCTGGAGGACCACCAGGCCCGACCCCATCAGCACCAGGACCAGCACCGTGCCGATGGCAGCACCGAGCGCTCCCTGCCCGCCCGCGACCGCAGCGCTGATCGCGACGCCGATGGCGCCGGCGGCAAGCGAGGGCACGGAGACATTGGCAAGTAGGCGGGCGTCAGTGGACTGCATGGCGGCGCTCCGTCAGGAAAATGGGGGTGGTGTCGTCAGGGACGAGCGTAGACCCGGCCTGAGGGAGAACCTGAGGCCGAAAGACCGTCGCACTCCGGTCCTTCGGCTCTGT
Source organism: Streptomyces sp. NPDC018019 (assembly GCF_044327805.1). NCBI lineage: Bacteria > Bacillati > Actinomycetota > Actinomycetes > Kitasatosporales > Streptomycetaceae > Streptomyces > Streptomyces sp. NPDC018019. The sequence goes on from NZ_JBIRGD010000019.1 coordinate 163,886, forward strand.
CGCCGGGTTTCGTGAACGGTATCACAAACTATTTGATGAGGTCTTTACCTGCTCGGTGTGCTGCCCGTCACACGTGAGCGGTAATCCGCGCGTTGGAGCGGGACAGCGAGGCGTTCTGTCTGCTACGGGACCCATTTGGGGTAATTTTCGAACATCGCTCGTACGAGCGAAAACGTGTCTCAGCGATGACTTCCGGCCTTACGGCGGTCGGTGAAGCGCGACCGGTCACCGATCGCGGTGGCCCCGTTGATGCCCGCCGGCACCGGCTGCCGCTCCCGTTCCGGGGCGCCCTCCGCATCCGCCGTCCGCCCCCCGTCCAGGTGCCCGGCCTCGTCGATCGCCGCACTCTCCTCGGCGGCCCCCGCCACCGCCGCCGCCTGCATGCTGCGCCGGTACCGCGGCGGCACCATCCACTCCATCCAGCGCGGCGCCCGCGGCGTGAACCGCGGCAGCAGCAGGAGCACCAGCCCGATCGCGCTCAGCAGCACGATGCCCATCACGACCCACACACTCGCGTTGTTGACCGAGTACGCCACGGCGCCGAAGGCGATCAGCGCGGACCAGAAGTACATGATCAGGACGGCCCGGCTGTGCGAGTGACCGATCTCCAGCAGCCGGTGGTGCAGGTGGCCGCGGTCCGCGGCGAACGGTGACTGGCCCTTCCACGTACGGCGCACGATGGCCAGCACCAGGTCGGCGACCGGCACCGCGATGACCGTCAGCGGCAGCAGCAGCGGGATGTAGACCGGCACCATCGCGTGGGTCGCCTCGCGGACACCGCCCGCCTTCAGGTTGAGCAGGTCCGGGTCCACCTGACCGGTCACCGAGACCGCGCCGGCCGCCATGACCAGCCCGATCAGCATCGAGCCGGAGTCGCCCATGAAGATCCGGGCCGGGTGCATGTTGTGCGGCAGGAAGCCCAGGCACATGCCCATCAGGACGACGGAGAACAGCGTCGCGGGCGCGGCGGCCTCGATGCCGTACCCGAACCACATCCGGTACGCGTACATGAAGAAGGCTGCGGCGGCGATGCACACCATTCCGGAGGCCAGCCCGTCCAGACCGTCCACGAAGTTGACGGCGTTGATGGTGATGACGACCAGAGCGACCGTCAGAAGCGTGCCCTGCCAAGGGCTCAGCGAGACCGTGCCGATGCCCGGCACCGGAATCCACAGGATCGTCAGGCCCTGAAGGACCATCACACCGGCGGCGATCATCTGGCCGCCCAGCTTGACGAGCGCGTCCACGCCCCACTTGTCGTCCAGCACGCCCAGCACCCAGATCAGCGCCGCGCCCGACAGCAGCGCGCGCGGCTCGTTGGAGTGCTCGAAGACGGACTTGAGGTTGGAGAGGTGGGCGGCGACCAGCAGACCCGCGCACAGCCCGCCGAACATGGCGATGCCGCCGAGGCGCGGGGTGGGTTCGCGGTGCACGTCGCGCGCGCGGATCTCCGGCATCGCACCGGCGGCGATGGCGAATTTCCGTACCGGCCCGGTCAGCAGGTAAGTGACCGCGGCCGTGACGCACAGCGTCAGCAGGTATTCACGCACGGGCTGCCCCATTGGTATCGCTGGCCATCACAGCCACACACCATATGCGTGTCCGCCCCCTATCCGTGAACGTAAGGGAAGACAACCCCGGCCCCCGAACGGTTGCAGGTCCCTAGATTTGATCGGGATAGGGGGGAAAGCGCCGGACCAGTGCCGCGGTCGCCGCGCGGGTCCCCGGGTCCTCCCGGACGGCCGCCGCGATCAGCGCGCCCACGCGGACCGCCTCCTCCTCTCCCATGCCCTGGGTGGTCAGGGCGGCGGCGCCCAGCCGCAGGCCGGGGCGGTGGCCGGACGGATCGGCGGCGCACGGCAGGGCACAGGTGTCCAGCACGATGCCGGCCGCCGCGCAACGCCCTCTGGCGGTACGCGCGTCCACGCCCAGCGGTGCCGGGTCGGCGATGATCAGGTGGGTGTCCGTACCGCCGGTGGTGACCGGCAGTCCCTCCGCGGCCAGCGAGCCGGCCAGCGCCCGCGCGTTGGCGACGACCTGCCGGGTGTAGCCGGCGAAGGCGTCGGTGGCGGCCTCGCCGAAGGCGACGGCCTTGGCGGCGACCGCGTTCATCTGGGCGCCGCCCTGGGTGAAGGGGAAGACCGCGCGGTCGATGCGCTCGGCCAGCCCGGCGCCGCACAGGATCATGCCGCCGCGGGGGCCGCGCAGCACCTTGTGGGTGGTGGCGCACACCACGTCCGCGTACGGGACCGGGCTGGGCGCGGCGCCCCCGGCGACCAGCCCGATGGGGTGGGCGGCGTCCGCGATGAGGTAGGCGCCCACCTCGTCGGCGATCTCGCGGAAGACGGCGTAGTCCAGGTGCCGCGGGTAGCAGATCGAGCCGCAGACGATGGCCTTGGGGCGGTGGCTGCGGGCCAGCGCGCGCACCTCGTCGTAGTCCAGCAGCCCGGTGCGCGGATCGACGCCGTAGCCGGCGAAGTCGAACCAGCGGCCGGAGAAGTTGGCCGGGGAGCCGTGGGTGAGGTGCCCGCCGTGCGGCAGCGCCATGGCCAGGACGGTGTCGCCCGGGCGCAGCAGGGCGGCGTAGGCGGCCAGCACGGCCGACGACCCGGAGTGGGACTGGACGTTGGCGTGTTCGGCGCCGAACAGGGCCTTGGCGCGCTCCACGGCGAGCTGTTCGGCGAGGTCCACGACCTCGCAGCCGCCGTGGTGCCGGGCGCCCGGATAGCCCTCGGCGTACTTGTTGGCGAGCGGGGAACCGAGGGCGGCCAGGACGGCCCTGGAGGCGAAGTTCTCGGCGGCGACGAGCTGCAGCCCGTCGCCCTGCCGGGCCACCTCGGCCAGCAGCACCCCGGCGATCTCGGGGTCCTGGTCCAGCAGCCCAGGGAAGTCGGGGGTCCAGGGCGGCGGGGCGCCGGTCTCCTCGACCCCGGGCTCGGCGGCCGTACGCCGGGCAGCGGTGGTGTCGCTCCGGGATGACGCGGTGGTGGCGGGCATGGCGTGCTCCGGGCCTCGTACGGGGACGTGCTCCCAATGTAGGCGCGGTACGACGTTCGGGCGCGACGGGTGTGCCGGTCGGGGCGGGGGTGGAGCCTGAGCCGGGGCCGGGGTCCGGGCGGGACCACCGGACCGAGGTCGAGGCCGGGTCGGGGACGCGGGCGGGGCAGGGCCGGGGACGCGGGCGGGGCAGGGCCGGGGACGCGGACGGGGCCGGCGTCGGCTGCGCGTCTACAGGGCGAATCGAACGCGATCGTTCCCCCAGCGGGGGCTTACCCGGGGGTGACGGGGGCGAAGCCTCCGGGCCTGCGATACGACGGGCCTCTGCGCACCGCCCACGGGCTCCGCGACGGCCCTACAGGGCGAATCGAACGCGATCATCCCCCCAGCGGGGGCTTACCCAGGAGGACGCGGGCCAAGCGCCCGGACCGGCGGCCCAACGGCCCTCCGCGGCCTCCACAGCCCTCCAGAGCGCCTTTCCCGGGCCCGCCGCCCCAGACCTCAGGCGCGGGCCGGAACTCCCGTCAGCGCCGTCACCACGGGGTCCAGAGCCTGGTTGATCTCGTCGCCGATGGAGCGGAAGAAGGTGATGGGCGCGCCGTACGGGTCGTAGACCTCGTCCGCCTCCGGGTTGGGCGCCAGCAGCCAGCCGCGCAGGGCGGCGGCGGCGCCGACCAGGGCGCGGGCGCGCTCGACCAGCCCGCCGCCGGGCAGCGCCGGGTCGGGCTCGGGCAGCGTCGCCGGGTCTATGGCCCGCACCAGCCGGTTGAACTCCTTCAGCGTGAAGGTCCGCAGCCCGGCCGAATGGCCCATGGAGATGACCTGGGCGCGGTGGTCGCGGGTGGCGGTCAGCACGAGGTCGGCCCGGATGACGTGCTCGTCCAGCAGCTCGCGGCCGGTGAAATCGGCCGGATCCGCTCCGTAATCGGCCAGAACCGTGGCGGCGTGGGTCTCCATGGGCGCGCCTTCGTGGCCCCAGGTGCCGGCGCTCTCCACGATCAGCCCGCCGCGGTCCGCGCCCAGGCGCAGGTCGAGGGCGTGCCGGTGCAGCCGCTCGGTGATGGGCGAGCGGCATACGTTGCCGGTGCTGACGTGGAGGATGCGGAAGGTGCGGTAGCTGTCCTCGCCGGGTCCCGCTATGCCACGCCCGAGGGGCGCAATCAATTCGCCACCTCAAGCCCGGGAGCCACCTTGCGCAGCTCCTCCGCGCTGATCGCGCCCGCGCGCAGCAGCAGCGGCGTCGGGCCGGTGACGTCCACGATCGAGGACGGTACGGCGGCGGGGGTCGGGCCGCCGTCCAGGTAGACGGAGACGGAGTCGCCGAGCATCTCCTGGGCCGCGTCGCAGTCCTGCGGCGACGGGTGCCCGGTGAGGTTGGCGCTGGAGACGGCCATCGGGCCGAACTCGGTCAGCAGCTCGATGGCGACCGGGTGCAGCGGCATACGGACCGCGACCGTGCCGCGGGTCTCCCCCAGGTCCCAGGTCAGCGACGGCTGGTGGGTGGCGACCAGGGTCAGCGCGCCGGGCCAGAAGGCGTCGACCAGCTCCCACGCCTGCTCGGAGAAGTCCGTGACGAGGCCGTGCAGGGTGTTCGGGGAGCCGACGAGCACCGGCGAGGGCATGCCGCGCCCGCGGCCCTTGGCCTCCAGCAGGTCACCGACGGCCTGGGCACTGAACGCGTCCGCGCCGATGCCGTAGACGGTGTCGGTCGGCAGCACGACCAGCTCGCCGCGGCGGACGGCCGATGCGGCCTCGCGCAGACCGGTCGCGCGGTCGGTCGCGTCGCTGCAGTCGTAACGCCGTGCCATTTAACGGACCTCCTCGTGCGGAACGTACAGATGACTCGTGGGGGCCGGGCTCGTCATGGCGTCGCCCTGCGCGCGGTGGCGAAGCGGGGCCGGTTGTTCAGGTCGGGGTGGTCGGCCGCGTCGGCCCAGCCCCGTTCCTCGGTGAAGATCCACGGAACCTGGCCGCCCTGGGTGTCGGCGTGCTCGATGACCACCACGCCGCCGGGCCGCAGCAGGCGGTGCGCGGTCCGTTCGATGCCACGGATCGTGTCCAGGCCGTCCTGGCCCGAGAACAGCGCGAGCTCGGGGTCGTGGTCGCGCGCCTCGGGTGCGACGTACTCCCACTCGGTCAGCGGAATGTACGGCGGGTTCGAGATGACCAGGTCGACCTGGCCGTCCAGCTCGGGGAGCGCGGTCAGCGCGTCGCCCTGCTGGAGAACGACGCGGGACCCCTCGACGTTCTTGCGCGCCCACTGCATGGCCTCGTCGGACAGTTCCACGGCGTGCACCCGCGAGCGCGGCACCTCCTGCGCCAGGGCGAGCGCGATGGCTCCGGAGCCGGTGCACAGGTCCACGATGAGCGGTTCGACGACGTCCATGGCCCGTACGGCGTCTATCGCCCAGCCGACGACCGACTCGGTCTCCGGGCGGGGCACGAACACGCCGGGGCCGACGTGCAGCTCCAGGTACCGGAAGAAGGCGCGCCCGGTGATGTGCTGGAGCGGCTCGCGGGCCTCGCGGCGGGCGACGGCCTCCCAGTAGCGGGCGTCGAAGTCCGCGTCGGGGACCCGGTGCAGTTCGCCGCGCTTGACGCCGTGCACGTGCGCGGCGAGTTCCTCGGCGTCGAAGCGCGGTGAGGGCACGCCGGCGTCGGCCAGCCGCTGGGTGGCCTGCGCCACCTCGGCGAGCAGCACGGTGCGGGGGCTGGGCCCGCGGCGGGGCCGCTGGGGGTCGTGTCCCCCGGAAGGCGACGGCACGCTGTTCCTCCGGCTCGTTCTACGGGCGTTCTACGGGCTTGCTGGGCGGGTGCTGGGGGCCACCGGGGACCTACTGGGCCGCTGCCAGCTTGGCGGCCGAGTCGGCGTCCACGCACGCCTGGATGACCGGGTCGAGCTCGCCGTCGAGGACCTGGTCCAGGTTGTACGCCTTGAAGCCGACGCGGTGGTCCGAGATGCGGTTCTCCGGGAAGTTGTACGTCCGGATGCGCTCGGAGCGGTCGACGGTGCGCACCTGGCTGCGCCGGGCGTCCGACGCCTCCTTCTCGGCCTCCTCCTGGGCGGCGGCCAGCAGCCGCGAGCGCAGGATGCGCAGGGCCTGCTCCTTGTTCTGGAGCTGGCTCTTCTCGTTCTGGCAGGAGACGACGATGCCGGTGGGCAGGTGGGTGATGCGTACGGCGGAGTCGGTGGTGTTGACCGACTGGCCGCCGGGGCCGGACGAGCGGTAGACGTCGATGCGCAGGTCGTTCGGGCCGATCTCGACCTCGACCTCCTCGGCCTCGGGCGTGACGAGCACACCGGCGGCGGAGGTGTGGATGCGGCCCTGCGACTCGGTGGCGGGCACCCGCTGGACGCGGTGCACCCCGCCCTCGTACTTCAGGCGGGCCCACACGCCCTGGCCGGGCTCGGTGGCGCCGTTGCCGCCCTTGGTCTTCACGGCGACCTGGACGTCCTTGTAGCCACCGAGGTCGGACTCGTTGGCGTCCAGGATCTCGGTCTTCCAGCCGACCCGCTCGGCGTAGCGCAGGTACATGCGCAGCAGGTCGCCGGCGAACAGCGCGGACTCCTCGCCGCCCTCGCCCGCCTTGACCTCCAGGATGACGTCCTTGTCGTCACTGGGGTCGCGCGGGACGAGCAGCAGCCGCAGCTTCTCGGTCAGCTCCTCGCGGCGCGCTTCGAGGTCCTTGACCTCGTCGGCGAAGTCCGGGTCGTCGGCGGCCAGTTCGCGGGCCGTCCCGATGTCGTCGCCGGTCTGCTTCCAGGCACGGTACGCCGCGATGATCGGGGTGAGTTCGAAATAGCGCTTGTTGAGCCGCTTGGCCTCGCGCTGGTCGGCGTGGACCGCGGGGTCGGCCAGTCGCTTCTCAAGGTCGGCGTGCTCGCCGATCAGTTCCTCGACCGCCTCGAACATCGTGGGGGTTCCTCACCTGGCTGTGTCTTCCGGGGTTCCCGGACTCCCGAGGGGGTCCCGGTTGCCGGCACCTGTGCGGCCGCCGGCCGCGGCCACGGGCCTCCGGCGGAGTCGTGGCCTGGACGACAAAACGCCGGTCCGGCCGCCCCTCGACAGGGGCGGGACGGAACCGGCGCCTTGCGGGTCGCTACTTCTTGGCGGAGCCGGCGCTCTTGCCGAAGCGGGCCTCGAAGCGGGCCACGCGGCCACCGGTGTCGAGGATCTTCTGCTTGCCCGTGTAGAACGGGTGGCACTCGGAGCAGATGTCGGCACGGATGGTGCCGCCGGCAACGGTGCTACGGGTGGTGAACGACGCGCCACAGGTGCAGCTGACCTGGGTCTCGACGTACTCCGGGTGAATGTCGCGCTTCAAGGGATTCTCCTAGGTTCGGGAGGGCTCCGGGTCGTGCCGCTGATTGCGCCACACGTGAACCGGGGCCGACGGTCCAGTCTGCCAGGACTGGCCTCATCTCCCAAAACCGGGGTCGGCCCGGAGGTATTCCCGGGGGCGTGCGGAAAACCGCCGACGGCCTCGCGGGAGGGCGCCGACGGCCTTGCGGAAACGGTTCGTCTATTTCACGTAACCCGCGGTTCCGCCCTTGTCACCTGCGGAATCCTTGATCGCTTCGGTGGGGATGTCCTGGTCCTGGCGCAGCGCGTCCCAGACCTGCCGGGACTGCTTGTCCAGCGGCAGCACACGGGACGGGTTCTTCGGGTCGTAGGTCACCGGCAGGGTGACCATGTCGATGTTGTCCGACCCGATGCCGCCCATCTCCTTGGCCAGGCCCATCAGCGCGTTGACCGAGTTCAGGTCGGTGTCGGTGGTGATGGCCTTGGTGGCGGTGTCGGCGATGCCGTAGAGCTTCGTCGGGTTCGACAGCAGCCCGATGTTCTTGACCTGGTTCATCAGCGCCTTGATGAACGTCTGCTGGAGCTGGATGCGGCCCAGATCGCTGCCGTCGCCGCCGGGCACGCCGTGCCGGGTCCGGACCAGGCCGAGGGCCTGCTCCCCGTTGAGGGTGTGCTTGCCGGGCTCCAGGTCCAGGTGGCTCTTGTTGTCGTGGATGGGCTTGGTGGTGGTGATGTCCACGCCGCCGAGGGCGTCGATGAGCTTCTTGAAGCCGGTGAAGTCGACCTCGACGAAGTGGTCCATGCGGATGCCGCTCATCGCCTCGACGGTCTTGACCGCGCAGGCCGGCCCACCGGCCTCGAAGGCGGTGTTGAACATGGCCTTGCGCGCGCCCGGTACGTTCTTGCCGTCCTTGGTGGTGCAGTCGGGGCGCTGGACCAGGGTGTCGCGCGGGATGCTGACGACGCTGGCCTTCTTGTGGCCCTTGTAGACGTGCACGATCATCGCGGTGTCCGAGCGGGCGCCGCCCTCGTCGGTGCCGTACGCGCTGTTCGCGCCCGCCCGGGAGTCCGAGCCCATGACGAGGATGTCCATCGATCCGTCGTCGTTGTCCTTCGGCCGGTCCTTGCCCAGGGCGGCGTTGATGTCGACGCCCTTCAGGTTGCCGTTGAGTTTGAAGTAGACGTAGCCCAGCCCCGCGCCGCCGAGCAGTACGCAGCTGACCAGCGCGCACACGGTGATCGTCAGGGCGCGGCGGCGCCGGGTCGGGCCCTTGCGCCGGCGGCCCGTGGCACGTATGCCGCGGGAACGGCTCTTGGCCGGGTTCGCGGCCCTGCTGTCGTCCGCCATCTGCTCCTCAGTCCTCGGTCGCTCGGCTGCCCCTCACCGTCACCGTTCGGCCACGGTTTGTTGCGCCTTGAAAGACGGGGGGTAGACCGGAAGGGTTGCACAACGGGATTGAGCGCCATTCTTAGAAACCGGCCCGCCGCCACTCCGGAACACATCGACTTCTGGCCGGGTGACCAGGACTTTCGCCCGGGACCGGAAAGCGGAGTGCTGGCCTCCGCCAGCCGTCCACGTGTGCGCAAGACAACAATCTGCGGGTTCTTCGGGCAGCACGAAGCCCTCCCGGCCACCGAGGTGACCAGGAGGGCTGTGCCGTGCGGCCACGGCCGCGTCCGGCGTTCGTACGAGCGCCGGCGGGCCGCCGGCGGGGTCCGGCGTCAGTCGTTGCCGTTGCCGTTGCCCATGCCGGGGGTCGTCTTCTGGATCTGGAGCAGGAACTCCGCGTTGGACTTCGTCTGCTTCATCTTGTCCAGCAGCAGCTCGATGGCCTGCTGCTGGTCCAGGGCGTGCAGCACCCGGCGCAGCTTCCAGACGACGGCCAGCTCGTCGCTGCCCATCAGGATCTCTTCCTTACGGGTGCTGGACGCGTCCACGTCCACCGCCGGGAAGATGCGCTTGTCCGAGAGCTTCCGGTCGAGCTTGAGCTCCATGTTGCCGGTGCCCTTGAACTCCTCGAAGATCACCTCGTCCATCCGCGAGCCGGTCTCGACCAGCGCGGTGGCCAGGATGGTCAGCGAGCCGCCGTCCTCGATGTTGCGCGCGGCGCCGAAGAACTTCTTCGGCGGGTACAGCGCGGTCGAGTCGACACCACCGGACAGGATGCGGCCCGACGCCGGGGCGGCGAGGTTGTACGCCCGGCCCAGACGCGTGATGGAGTCCAGCAGGACGACCACGTCGTGCCCCAGCTCCACCAGGCGCTTGGCGCGCTCGATGGCGAGCTCGGCGACGGTGGTGTGGTCCTCGGCGGGGCGGTCGAAGGTCGAGGAGATGACCTCGCCCTTGACCGACCGCTGCATGTCGGTGACCTCTTCGGGACGCTCGTCGACCAGGACGACCATCAGGTGGCACTCGGGGCTGTTGCGGGTGATCGAGTTGGCGATCGCCTGCATGATCATGGTCTTGCCGGTCTTCGGCGGGGCCACGATCAGACCGCGCTGGCCCTTGCCGATCGGTGCGACCAGGTCGATGATCCGCGGTGTCAGCGCGCCCGGCTCACCCTCCAGGCGCAGCCGCTCCTGCGGGTACAGCGGCGTCAGCTTGCCGAACTCCGGGCGGCCACGGCCCTGTTCGGGCGCGACGCTGTTGACGGTGTCCAGGCGCACCAGCGCGTTGAACTTCTCGCGCCGCTCGCCCTCGCGGGGCTGGCGGACCGCGCCGGTGACGTGGTCGCCCTTGCGCAGGCCGTTCTTGCGGACCTGGGCGAGCGAGACGTACACGTCGTTCGGGCCCGGCAGGTAGCCGGAGGTCCGGATGAACGCGTAGTTGTCGAGGATGTCGAGGATGCCCGCGACGGGGATCAGCACGTCGTCCTCGGAGACCTGCGGCTCGTTGCCGAAGTCGTCCCGGCCGCGACGGCCCCGGCGGTCGCGGTAGCGGCCGCGGCGGCCACGGCGGCCGCCCTCGAAGTCGTCGTCGTCCTGACGGTTGTCGCGGTTGTCGCGGTTGTCGCGGTTGTCGCGCTGGCGGTTGCCGCCGCCCTGCTGGTTGCCGCCGTCGCCGCCGTCGTTGTTCTTGTTGCGGCGGTCGCGCTGACCGCGCTCGCCACGGCCCTGGCGGTCGCCCTTCTGGCCGCGGTCCTGACGGTCCCCGCGGTCCTGGCGGTCGCCCTTGCCCTGGCGGCCCTCGGCGCTGTCGGCGGCGGCCTCGGCCTTGCCGTCCTTGCCGTCCTTCGGCTCGGCCTTGCCCTCGGCCTTCGCCTCGGCGGCGCCGTCGGGGCTGCCCGCGGCGGCGGTGGCGCGGCGCCGGCGGCGCTCGCCGGTGGGCTCCTCGCCGGTCTGGCCCGGGATGTCGATCTGCTGCTGCCCGGCGGGCTGGTCGGCGGCCTTCTCGGCCGCCTTGCCCGTGGCCTTGGCGTCGCCGTCCTCACCCGTACGGGTCTTGGAGGTCGCCCGGCGCTTGGGCTTGGTCTCGGTCTCTGCGGGCGCGTCGCCCTTGGCGGCGGTGCCGGCGCCCTGGGCCTGCTTCTCCTTGATGACCTCGATCAGCTGGCTCTTGCGCATCCGCGCGGTGCCCTTGATACCGAGGCTGGAGGCGACCTGCTGCAGCTCTGCCAGGACCATGCCGTCCAGGCCGGTGCCGGAACGGCGGCGCCGCGCAGGCGCGGCGGGAGCGTCCGTGGCGGGCGCGGTGGCACTGCCATCGGTGCGTACGCCCATCAGATCGGTGGTGTCGCTCACGAAGGGTCCTTCCCTGGAGCGGGCGTCGGCCTGTCTGGCTCGGCGACCGGTTGTGCTGTCCGGCTGCGGTCCCGTACTCGCGGACCTGGCCGGGGCGGTGGTCCCGCCGGAAATGGCGGAGAGATCAGTTCATGGTTCCGGCGCGAAGAGATGTCTGTGACTCATGTCCGTCACGCCGATTCCGGAGCGTGCTCGCTACTGCTCAGGCAGTTGCTCCAAGCAGTTTGGGAGGCTCCCGGAAGAAAGGTGGTCCCGATGGGGGACACGGAGTACCGCGCCGCAGAGGCGTCACGTACTCACTTGAGGTTAACACTACCGGATCCAACAAACATTCCCCCTCTCGAAGACCGGCAATCGAACGATCACCCGGCGAGCGGCAGCACCGAGGCGCCCGCCGCGTCGAGGGCCAGCCGGTTGGCCGCCCACCCCTCGCCCGCCAGGCCGGCGACCTTGTCGGCCGCGTCCTCCTGGACCAGCGCGAGCACCGTGGGGCCCGCGCCGGAGACGACCGCGGGGACGCCGTCCGCCCGCAGTCGGTTCACCAGGGCCACGCTCTCGGGCATCGCGGGAGCACGGTACTCCTGGTGAAGTCGGTCCTCGGTCGCGGCCAGCAGCAGCTCGGGACGCCTGGTCAGGGCCTCGACGAGCAGTGCGGCGCGGCCGGCGTTGGCCGCCGCGTCCACGTGCGGGACGGTACGCGGCAGCAGGCCCCGCGCGGTCTCCGTGAGCACCGGGCGGCCCGGTACGAAGACCACCGGAACGATGGAATCCGCGGGCTCCATCCTGATCGCCCGCGCGGTTCCGGTATCCGTCCAGGCCAGCGTGAAACCACCGAGCAGACAGGCGGCGACGTTGTCCGGATGGCCCTCGATCTCGGTCGCCAGTTCCAGCATCGCCGCATCGTCCAGCTTCTGCTCGGCGCCTATGGTCACCGCGCGGGCGGCCATGATGCCGGCGCAGATCGCGGCGGAGGAGGAGCCCAGGCCACGGCCGTGCGGGATGCGGTTGGCGCACACGATCTCCAGGCCGCGCGGCTGCCCGCCGAGCAGGTCGAAGGCGGTGCGCAGGGACCGTACGAGCAGATGGCTCTCGTCGCGCGGCAGGGTCTCGGCGCCCTCGCCCGCGATGTCGACGTGCAGGCCGGAATCGGCCACCCGCACCACGACGTCGTCGTACAGCCCGAGGGACAGCCCCAGGGCGTCGAAGCCGGGACCGAGATTGGCGCTGGTCGCGGGGGTGCGCACCCGGACGGCGGCGGCGCGGAACGCTGGACCGGCCATCGCTCGATGACTCTCCTTGGTGTGATGCTGCGGCACTGCCCCGGAGCGCCGCGGCACCAGGGTGCCCGGCCGGCTCGTGGGGACCGTTCTGACCTGCCCTGCACACCACTGCGGCATGCCGTGGGGAGGGGAGTTGGCTGCCAGCCTATCGAAGGAAGGTTCTGTGGCGACATAGGGCGCACAGGAGGCGCACGATGCGTGTCGCACGCCGCCTGTGGCTCCGAGCCACCTTTGCAGCCTTTGCAGGGTTTGCTGAAACCGGGTGACGGGGCCCCTGCGGACCCCGTTCCCCGTGGCGCGCGGTGCCGCGCGCCGGGGCGGACGCCCGGCCGTCCGCAGGGGCCGGCCGGGTGCGTCGCGTCCCGGGGGCGCGTTACGCCAGACCGAGGCGCTCGGCCGCGGCGTCCGCGTCGACCGGGACCGTGACCGGCTGCGGGGCGCCCGCGACGGCCCAGTCCGGGTCTTTCAGGCCGTTGCCGGTGACCGTGCAGACGATGCGCTGGCCCGGGTCGACCTTGCCCTCGTCGGCGGCCTTGAGCAGCCCGGCCACCGAGGCGGCCGAGGCGGGCTCCACGAAGACGCCCTCCTGGGAGGCCAGCAGCCGGTAGGCGGCCAGGATCTGACGGTCGGTCACCTCGTCGATGAAGCCGCCGGACTCGTCCCGGGCCCGCTCGGCGAACTCCCAGGAGGCCGGATTGCCGATACGGATCGCGGTCGCGATCGTGTGCGGATCCTTGACGACTTCGCCACGTACGATCGGCGCGCTGCCGGACGCCTGGAAACCCCACATGCGCGGGGTGCGCGCGGCCACGCCGTCGGCCGCGTACTCCTGGTAGCCCTTCCAGTACGCGGTGATGTTGCCCGCGTTGCCGACCGGCAGCACATGGAGGTCCGGCGCGTCGCCGAGCATGTCGACGATCTCGAAGGCGGCGGTCTTCTGGCCCTCGATCCGTACCGGGTTGACGGAGTTCACAAGTGCGACGGGGTACTTGTCGGACAGGCCCCGGGCCAGCGTCAGACAGTCGTCGAAATTGCCGTCGACCTGGAGGATCTTGGCGCCGTGCACCAGCGCCTGGCCCATCTTGCCCAGTGCGATCTTGCCCTGCGGGACGAGGACGGCGCAGACCATCCCGGCCCGTACGGCGTAGGCGGCGGCCGAGGCCGAGGTGTTGCCGGTGGAGGCGCAGATGACCGCCTTGGCGCCCTCCTCCTTGGCCCGGGTGATGGCCATCGTCATCCCGCGGTCCTTGAAGGACCCGGTGGGGTTGGCCCCCTCCACCTTGAGATGCACCTCACAGCCCGTGCGCTCGGAGAGCACCTGGGCGGGCACCAGCGGCGTACCGCCCTCCCGCAATGTGACGACCTCGGTCGACGCCCCGACCGGCAGCCGGTCGCGGTACTCCTCGATGATTCCGCGCCACTGACGGCTCGCGGTGGAAATGGCAGACATGGGTTCCTTTACTCCCCTTCGACCCGCATGATGCTGGCGACGCCCCGGACGGTGTCCAGTTCGCGCAGCGCGTCGACGGTCGACGACAGGGCGGCGTCGGCCGCCCGGTGCGTGACGACGACGAGGGCCGCCTCTCCCCCGTTCTCGGCTTCACCGGCCCGGGCGGCACCCCCGTCCTTGCTCTGCTGGCGGACGGTGTCGATGGACACGCCGTGCTCGGCGAAGACCGTGGCCACCTGGGCCAGGACACCGGGCTTGTCGGCCACGTCCAGGCTGATGTGGTAGCGGGTGACCACATCGCCCATCGGGCCGACCGGCAGTTGCGTGTACGCCGACTCGCCGGGCCCGGTGGTCTCGGCCAGCTTGTTGCGGCAGACCGCCACCAGGTCTCCGAGGACCGCGGAGGCGGTCGGCGAGCCGCCCGCGCCCGGTCCGTAGAACATCAGCTGCCCGGCCGCCTCCGCCTCGACGAAGACCGCGTTGTACGCCTCGCGCACGGAGGCCAGCGGGTGCGTCAGCGGGATCATGGCGGGGTGCACGCGCGCGGTGACCGAGGCCCCGTCGGCGGCCCGCTCACAGATCGCGAGCAGCTTGACCGTGCAGCCCATGCGCTTGGCGGAGGCGATGTCGGAGGCGGTGACCTCGGTCAGCCCCTCGCGGTGCACATCGTCGATGGTCACCCGGGTGTGGAAGGCGATACCGGCCAGGATGGCGGCCTTGGCGGCGGCGTCGAAGCCCTCCACGTCCGCCGTCGGGTCGGCCTCCGCGTACCCCAGGGCGGTGGCCTCGTCCAGCGCCTCCGAGTACCCCGCACCCGTGCTGTCCATCTTGTCCAGGATGAAATTGGTCGTCCCGTTGACGATGCCGAGCACCCGGTTGACCTTGTCACCGGCCAGCGACTCGCGCAGCGGCCGGACCAGCGGGATCGCGCCGGCCACGGCGGCCTCGTAATACAGGTCGGCGCCGTTGGCCTCGGCCGCGGCGTGCAGCGCCGCGCCGTCCGCGGCGACCAGCGCCTTGTTGGCCGAGACGACGCTCGCACCGTGCTCGAACGCGGTGGTGATCAGGCTCCGGGCAGGCTCGATCCCGCCGATCACCTCGACGACCACATCGATGTCGCCCCGTTTGACCAGTGCTTTCGCGTCGGTGGTGACCAGTTCCGCGGGCACCCCCGCACGTACCCGGTCCGGGCGGCGGACGGCGATCCCGGCCAGTTCGACCGGTGCTCCGATGCGGGCCGCGAGATCGTCGGCGTGCGTCGTCATGATGCGCGCCACCTCTGAGCCGACCACTCCACAGCCCAGCAGCGCCACCTTCAGCGGACGCGTACGCATCATTCGACCTCTTTCGCTTTCCTGCTCGGTAAGGCACCAGTCTCACGCACCGGACCGGGAATCCAGGCCCCGGTCCGGATGCCGAGACATCCGTTCCACCATTGTCGGTCACCCGGCCGGTACGCCGGACACCGGCCGCACGGACGGGGCCGGACGGGCCGTACGGACGGGTCCGGGCCGGCCGTACGGGCAGGACCCGGCCGGTCGCACGGGCAGGACCGGACCGGCCTCGCCCGCGCTCCCCGTCCCCTCTCGTCCCTACCCGCTCTCGTCCCTACCCGCTCTCGTCCCTACCCGACGTCGAGCCGCAGCAGGTCCTCCTCCGTCTCCCGCCGCACGATCACGCGCCCCGCTCCCGCCCGCACCGCGACCACCGGCGGCCGCAGCGCGTGGTTGTAGTTGCTCGCCATCGACCGGCAGTACGCGCCGGTCGCCGGCACGGCGAGCAGGTCACCGGGCGCCACGTCGGCGGGCAGGAACGCGTCCCGTACGACGATGTCGCCGCTCTCGCAGTGCTTGCCGACCACCCGGGAGAGCATCGGCGGCGCGTCCGAGGCCCGCGAGGCCAGCGCCACGCTGTACTCGGCGTCGTACAGGGCCGTACGGATGTTGTCCGACATGCCGCCGTCCACGGAGACATACGTCCGCAGCCCGTCCAGCTCCTTGACCGTGCCGACCTCGTACAGCGTAAAGGCGGTGGGGCCGACGATGGCCCGGCCCGGCTCCACGGACAGGCGCGGCACGGCCAGCCCGGCCGCCGCGCACTCCCGCGTCACGATGTCGCCCAGCGCCTTCGCGATCTCGTGCGGCTCGCGCGGGTCGTCATCCGAGGTGTACGCGATCCCGAGCCCGCCCCCGAGGTCGATCTCCGGGAGCTCCACCCCGTGTTCGTCCCGTACCTCGGTCAGCAGCTGCACCACGCGCCGCGCCGAGACCTCGAAGCCGGCCATGTCGAAGATCTGCGAGCCGATGTGCGAGTGGATGCCGGTCAGCTCCAGCCCGTCCAGCTTCAGCACCCGCCGTACGGCCTCCGCGGCCTGCCCGCCGGCCAGCGCGATGCCGAACTTCTGGTCCTCGTGCGCGGTGGCGATGAACTCGTGCGTATGGGCCTCCACGCCCACCGTCACCCGGATCTGCACCCGCTGCCGCTTGCCCAGCCGGTCCGCGATGTGCGCGACCCGCACGATCTCCTGGAAGGAGTCGAGCACGATCCGCCCGACGCCCGCCTCCACGGCCCGGGTGATCTCCTCGACGCTCTTGTTGTTCCCGTGCAGCGCGATCCGCTCGGCGGGCATGCCGGCGGCGAGCGCGGTGGCCAGCTCGCCCCCGCTGCACACGTCGAGGTTCATCCCTTCTTCCGCGAGCCAGCGCACCACCGCCCGCGACAGGAAGGCCTTCCCCGCGTAGAAGACGTCCGCGCCCGCCCCGAAAGCGTCCTTCCACGCCCGGCACCGGCCCCGGAAGTCGTCCTCGTCCAGGAAGTACGCGGGCGTGCCGAACTCCTCGGCGAGCGCGGTGACGCCGACCCCGCCGACGGTGATCACACCGTCCTCGTCGCGGCGGACCGTACGGGCCCACACGCGGGCGTCGATGCTGTTCAGATCGGCGGGCGGGGCGGAGTAGTGGCCTTCGGGCAGGACGTCGCCGTGGCGGGGGCCTGCGGGGTGGGCGGAACGGCTCATGGCGTGGGTATTCCCCTCGGAGTGCTACGACCTGGTCGTTGACGTCGGCAGCGGGCCTGCGGGCCGGCTACCGGTGTCCGGTTCGATCACCAGTGTCCGGACCAGGTCTAAAGACGATCGGGCGTGGAGATGCCGAGCAGGTGAAGGCCGTTGGCGAGCACCGTTCCGGCGGCTTCGGCGAGGGCCAGCCGGCCACGGTGCACGGCCGAGGGTTTCTCCTCCCCGACGGGCAGCGGCGGACACACATCGTGACAGCGCAACCAGGCGTCGGCGGTCACTTCCAGATGCCGCGCGACCCGATCGGGCGCCCGGTGCCGCGCAGCGGCCTCGACGACGGCGGGATACTCGGCGATGGCGGCGAAGAGGTCGCGGAGGGCGGCGCTCCCCGCTCTATCGGACGGCTCCCCTGCCTCCACCGTCCCGGCCGTCTCCGCCGTCCCGGCCATCTCCGTTGTCTCCGCCATCTCGGCCAGCGCTCCGGGGTCGGCGGCGAACCCCAGATCCCGGGCATTACGCGTCATCGCGCACGTACGGGCATACGCGTACTGCACCCGGAACCGCGCGTTCCCCTCCTGCTGCACAGGACGGTCGGGAAGCCGCACGGCATCCCCTTGCGCAGGACGCAACAGGGCCCAGCGGACCTCGTCGGGGCCGAGGCGGGTGGTGAGGAGGCGCCATTCGGAGGCGACAGCGCTCTGGGAGAGGGCGTCCGAAGGGGCGGGCTGGGGGTTCGGGTGGGGCTCGGGATGGAGGTCCGGGTGAAGCTCGGGACGGGGCTCCAGGCGGGACTCGCGATCGGACTCCCGGCGGGGCTCGGGACGAGGCTCCAGGCGGGACTCGGGATGGGCCCGGGAAGGAACCTCAACCCCCTGCGGACGAACGCGGACCTCCCGGGGGCGGTCCTCCGGCGAACGGGCCTCCCGGGGACGGTCCTCCTGGGGACGGACGTCCCGAGAACGGACCTCCCGGGGAAGGATCTCCCGGGGACGAAGCTCACCGGGACGGACCTCCCGGGGCCGAACCTCCTCGCCGCCCGGACTCGTCCCCACTCCCCCGGCGGGCAGAATCCGCTCCAGCGCTTCGACCGTGACGGCGGCCCGTACGCCTGCACCTTCCGCCGCCCGGAGCTCCACCCGCCCACGGCCACCGGCGTTCCCGTAGGCCCGCCCCTGCGCCAGCACACTCCGTACGAGCCCGGCCCTGGCCGCACCCGTCAACGTCACATTCAAGAACCCGGCCCCGGCAACCCCCACACCAGCGACCCCGGGCACCCCCGTCAGCCGCTTACGCAGGACCTCGGCCACCTCGCGCGGCGGCCGGCCGGCCTCCTTGGCCACCTGCAACGCGACATCACACGCAAAGTCGACCCCGTCGCCTCCGCCCTGCCTCGCCTTACTCCCCTTACTCCCCGGCACCCGCACCACAACCCGCTCCGGCACGGTCACGGAGAGTTCCCCATCCTCCACAGCGCCGCGCACGGAGCACAGCACGGCGCGGGAGAACTCAGCGGGGGTCACGCCCCCAGCGTATGGGAGAGGCAGTCCCCCACCGCCACCCGGTTTCACCCACCGGACACCGACGCCCAGCCGACCGGACAAGCCATCTCAGCCGGCCGGCCGCACCGCCGCCTCCGATCCCCCCTCGGCCTCGACATCGGCCCCGACCTCATCAGGGACGCTCTCCGCCCCGACCTCAACACCGGCCGCTCTTTCCACCCCCGAGCCGGCCTCCCCCGCCTGCTCCTCTCCCCCCGGCCCCTCCTGCGTCTCTTCCCCACGGCTCACCAGCCGCCGCACCGTACGCACGAGATCCATCGGCTCGAACGGCTTGGCCAGGAACGCGTCCACCCCCACCGCCTGCCCGCTCTCCACCTCCGCCTGCGTACAGGCGCTGACGATGGCGAGCGGTATGTCCCGCGTCCGCGGATCGGCCCGCAGCCGAGCCGCCGTCTGCAGCCCGTCGAGCCGGGGCATCACCACATCGAGCGTCACCACGTCCGGAGCGACCCGATGCACGATGTCCAGGCACTCGGCACCATCGGCCGCGGTCACGACCTCGAAGCCCTCAAGCTCCAGGTTGACCCTGATCAACTGCCGGATGACCTTGTTGTCGTCGACGACAAGGACCCGGCCGGACAAGCCAGGCACACCTTGAGACTAGGCGCGCGCCTCCGGCTGCGTCCGGGTTTTCCCCACTTCCGCCCCGTCCGAGGGACCTTCCCCCGACCCCCGGAACCCCCACCCCCACATGCGCTACGGCACCCCACCCGCAACCCGTTCATGAACACCCCATCAGAGCTGGTAGTGTTCTACCCGTCGCCGCGAGAGCAGCCGACACGCCCCCGTAGCTCAGGGGATAGAGCAACGGCCTCCGGAGCCGTGTGCGCAGGTTCGAATCCTGCCGGGGGCACTTCGAAAGAAGTGCCGAAAGACCCCGCCATCAGCGCGACCGCTGAGTGCGGGGTCTTCGCGTATGTGCAGGCGTGTGCGGCCCGAAGCAGTCCTATGACGCGGTCTGTGAACTATTCGCGGACAAGCCTCCATGTACCTTCCCTGGTCAGCTTCGCCAAACGCAAAGGCCCCCGGACGAGTCCAGGGGCCTGAGGCGCGTGCCGGAGAGGACATACGGCCTGGCGGAGTGGCGGGCGTGTGGCGGAAGTACTGGCGGGGCCGACTCGACCACGTTGTCGGACATCAGGGGCATCGGCGGGTCCGGGCGGTGTCCGTCGGGGACGCGACCTGGAGCGCCCCCGGACGTGCCCGCTGTGATCGGTCCCGACGCATGCATGGGCCGGTTTCCCGTGAGTCGCCGGGCTGCTGTCCGGAGCCGGTGCTCGCGGCGTGGTCACCGCCTCACGCCGGTCCCCTGATTCCCACGATGAACGTGTTAGGAGTTGGCTGTGCGCTCGCGGTGCCGGCGATAGCTCGCGATGGCCGAGTCGTTGTCGACGTTGGGAACGGTGACCGTCTCTCCGGTGTCCTTGGCCACGACGACGTTCGCGCCGCCGGGCGGTGCCGGCATCGGCGGGGCTGCCGGCTCCACCGGCCCGGTGGGGGGATAAGTGGGGTAGACGAGGTAGCCGATGTCGAATTCATGGACATGCATCGGCGCAGGAGAGCCATCCGCCAGCTGGGGACGGGCGTAACGACTGAGCACGATGGCGAGGGCTTCCTCAGGGGTGGTCGGGGGCATGGGAACATTCTGTGCCATGGAGGTTTCTCTCCTGTTCAGCGCGATTGCCATACGGACGGGAACCCCGGGCACGCAACCGTGCCGGGGACGTGCCCGACGACGGGGATCAGCCCGTGCGTCACTCGTCTTCCGTGAGGTTTCCGTCCTTGTCCCACGCCTGACTGCGTACCGGCCTCCCTTGATGGTTGTAGACGGTGTGTTCGGCGAGCTGACCATTCGGGTGCCATTTGCGCCACTCACCCACGGCCAGACCCCAACGCGTCTGGCCCTCCTTCTTCTTCGCCCCATTCGGGTACCACCGGATGTGCGGTCCGGAGGGGACCCCGTCGACGTAAGAGATGAGCGCGATGATTCGACCCTCTCGGTCCCGGGAGACGACCTCGCCTGTGACCAGGTCGTCCCCGCAGAGCAAGCGAGCGTCCTCGTCCCGGTGTGTGTCTTCGTATTCGATACGCACGTTTATTCCATTACGGGAGGTATGTAATTGCCTTTATCCCTGCGCCGATAGTCGCCGATGGAGTACTGATGGCGACCAGCATAGCTCGGGACGCCCTGGAGAACACCGTTGCAGTTCGGGCAGGCCGGCGCCGATTCGCCGACGGAGTGAATGATGTTGCCCTTATTCTTCCCCCTCTTCACGACAGCAGTTTCGATCCACCTCGGATCGAACCGCATTTCGTCCAGCACCTCACGGCTCAGCGGCGGCGGCGTGGAATCTTCTCCGTGTTCCTTGCGCCAGTCTTCTTCATGTTTCCGCTGACGGGCCCAGAGCAGCTCATTCACGGCTTTCACCTCGGCGTGCCGCAAGGGGTCGTCAAAGTAGGCCCGGCCAGTATAGACCATCTCCGAGTTGGGGATTACTTTTCCATTTTCGTCCCGCGCTGCCGACCCATCCGGTGCGATTCGATTTCCTATCAGGACGCTGCCCTCCGACGCCATGATCGGATGCATCCAGGCGGCCATGCCCAGGTAATTTTTACGCAGTAGCGGGTGCAGGTGCTTCAGCCTGATCGCATCATCCGGGTCACCATTGAGACCCTCGGTGATCAGGCCCGTGCGTCGGTCGATCGCCAAGGCCGAGCACGGCCCGTCATCGGCGTCACGCATTTCTGCGTGCCTGCGCGCCCGCTCCTCGGACATTTCCTGCACATACTCTCTGACAGTTTTCCCGTCGACACTCGTGATCAGGCCGTTGTCGTCCAGCTCCACCCGGCCGGTGTCGTTCAGGTCAAGTTGCTCGACAAATCCACCGCGTCGCTTGTTCTCCACCTCCGAATCCAGGTCACGGGTATCAGGAGCATCACCGGGGTCGACAGGATCGGGGAACTCGGGCGGGTCGTCCACGCGCACGTCGCCGGCCGAGGGCACCTTGAACCGCACGGCCGGGTCCTGATCCTCATCTCGGCGGGATTCGCTGTCGTCGCCCCGAGCAAGGTCATGGTCGCCGCCCGTCGGGTCCGATTCGCCGCCCGACGGTTCGGGCGGCGGATGGTTCTCGTCCTTCCGATGCGCGGCCTCGTGTTCGGCACCGGCAGGCTCGGCCGTCCCTGGCGAACGCGAACCCATCCATCGCGGAGCCCCGGGGGGCGGAGTCCGGGTCTGCGAGTCCCGGGTAGTTACTTCGCCGTCTGATGGCCTCTCGACCGGTCTGCCATATCTCAGCGGTTGGGGATCGTTGCGGAGGACCTCGGCCAGGTGCCGAGAAATATCCGCACCGCGGTGTGCGGGCAGCCTTTCGCGGCTCAAAAGAGGCCGGGACGTCCGTTCATCACCGTGCATATACCAAGACTCTGCCGTGCCGCGGCCGGTCGATGACTCGTTCGAGTCATCGACCTTGTCAGTGGGCACATCGTGGGAGCTGATCTCGGCGTCGGTCGACTCAGTGGTGGCGTCCGGCTTGTTCTCGGATGTATCGGTGCGGGCCCTGTCGGGCTTCTCCATGACGTGATCGGCGTGGAGCGGCCGACGGTTGGCATCAAGCGGAATGTAGAACGCGTGTTCCGCTTTCGGGATGTGCAGCGGGTCCGTGCTGACCACGCCGGACTGGGCGTCCACCCAGATGATCCGCCCGTGGTAGTTGACCGCGTTGAACGCATGGCCACCACGGCCGTTTGGCCAGTTGACCTGCACAATGGCGGCCGCGCCGTGCCCTGCTTGCTGAAGGTCGTGCGCAATACGGGCCGCGGTGCGGGGGTCATCGCCACGACCGGCATAGGTGTGGGTGGCTCCGCTCCACCGGATCTGGTTCTCGTTGGAGTTGTCCTCGGGCTTCCAGGCGAGCACGTTGCCGTGCTCATCGGCGTCGAGCGTGCGCGGAGCGGAGACCTGGGGATTGCCGTACCAGGTCTCCAAGAAGGAGCGGGAGCAGTCGGCACAGTTGTTGCCGCGCCCGGGAACGGTGTCGCCACCGTCGTTCTGAAGACGACTCCAGGGGTCGAAGGGGTTGGCGAAACGCTGCGGCGTACCGTCGGGATTCCGCGGGTGCGCATCCTCCAGACGTTGTTGATCAGCGGGGTCGGGCGCACGCAGACCGCCGGTCTCCTGATCGAGGTCGGCCCGGATGGCATGCAGTGAGTTGGGGTCCGGGTCCGAGTCCCCGTGGTCGGGAGCCGGTTCAAAGGACTCCTGAGCCACATGGTCCTGATGTGATGCCTGTCGCTGAGTGGGCGTCTGTTCCTGAGTGAGCGATTCTTGCCGATTTGGGTGCTGCTGAGAGTGGGCGTACGAGTCCGGCTGCTGGTTCTGCTGGTTGGGGCCGGGCTGGGGCTGTGGTTGCTGCTGGTAGGGCTGATTTTGGGGTGTCTGCCGCTGGTAGGGCTGTTGTTCCGTGTACGGCCTTGGCTGCTGCTGGACGTGCGGGTTCTGCTGCTGTGGTGGCTGCTGCGGCTGTTGGTAAGGGCCCGGCTGCGCATCGGGACCAGGCTGCTGCGGTTGCTGGTACGGCCTCGGCTGCGCATAGGGGCCAGGCTGGTGAGGCTGTTGAGCGTACGGAGCGGGGTGGTGCGGCTGCTGGTAGGGGCCTGGCTGCCGGGTGTAGGGGGTGGGCTGCGGCTGCTGATATGGGCTGGGCTGGTACGTATGCGGAGGTTGCTGAGGCGTCAGGGGTACTTGAGAACGGGTGGGGTCGTACGGGTTGCGGTTGGCGTCGAGCGTGAGGTGCCAGACGCCCACGGCGTTGGTGCCGAGGGGTTGGTGACTGACTTCTCCGGACTGGCTGTCCACCCAGATGACACGGCCGTTGTGATTGACGGCGTTGAACACATGAGCACCACCACCCGTGCCATTGGGCCTCGTCGGCCAGGTGACGAGAACGGCGGAGACCGCGCCGTGCCCGGCCTGACGGAGTTCGTCGGCTATCCGGGCATAACCGTCATGTGCATTGCTGCCGGAGGCGCGGAAGGCAGTGCCGGCCCAGTTCTGAATGTTGTTGGTGCCGTCACGTTCGCCGCTGTTCCGGTCAAGGTCACCGTTGGCGTCGCGGTCGTAGGTGCGAACAGCGGAGACCTGGGGGTTGCCATACCAGGACTCGATGAAGGAACGGGTGCAGTCGGCGCAGTTGTTGGAGCGGCCCAGAACCCGGACACCGCCGTCGTTCTGGTACCGGGCCCAGGGCTGGAACGGGTCCGGGAAGCGCTGGAAGGTGCCGTCCGGGTTGCGCGGGAAATTGTTCAGCAACGCCTGCTGGTCATGCGCAAAGGGCGAGTACAGGCCATTGGGCTGGTGATTGAGACTCGCCCGGACGTCGTTGAAGGAGGGCCGTGGGGGCTGTGGTACAGCCTGCGGCTGCTGATGTTGTGGCGCTTGGTATTGAGGGGCGGGGTGCTGTTGGCGGCTCTGTTGGGAGTGGACTTGGTCGGTTTGGTGGTGAAGGGGCTGCTGTTGTTGAGAGTGCGGCTGCTGCTGGTTGGGCCGCGTTTGCGGATGAGGAGTGGCCTGCTGGTTCTGAAGTTGTTGTTGGTGGTGAGGATTTTGTTGGTACGGATGCGGCTGCTGTGAAAAATGCTGGTGCGATTGTTGTGGGTGTTGCTGGTAGGGCTGCTGCTGGCGAGGCTGATCGCGGTTCTGGTCGGGCCGCTGCTGAAAAGGCTGGTTGGGCTGGTGGGGGCCGGGATAAGCAGGAGTGTCCGGGCGGGCAGTATCCGGGCGCGGTGGGGCCTGGTCCGGGCGGGGTGCGTCCGGATGTGACGATGACTGATCGTCCTGGACAGACTGTGTGCGATCAGTCCGAGCGGAACCGTCAAGGCGGGGATTGTGCGGCGGAGCTACGGGGCCTGAGTGCTGGGTGTGGTCGTGAACGATCTGCGAGCCGTCAGGGCGGCGATTCTTGTCCGGTGCGGTGGTGGGGGCGTCGGTGCGGCGCGAGCCGTCCGGACGTGAGTTGCGCGGCGACCGGTCGGGGCGGGGCTGTTGCGTGACGCCCTGGACGGGGCGACGGCCGTCGGGTCGGTGGTTGAGCTGCGATGCGGTGCTCGTGTTGGACGGTGTGCTGCCGCGCGGCGGGGCGGAGTTCGATGGGGTGGGACCGGCATGGGGCGGCATGGCAGTGGGCATGCCCATGGCCGGTCCCGCGTTTTGCGGGGCGTTCTGCGTCGGACCGGGCGTCGGGCCCGTGTCCGGGGTGGGGACGTGCGCAGTGGTGGGTGGCGGGGCCGTCGTGGTGGCCGCGGACTGGGTGGACAGTTCGGTGGCGTCCCCCACCTGCGGCATGGGGTCGCCCGGGGCCGGGTCGCGCTGCTGTATGGGGTGGCTGTGAGTCGGTGAGTGCTGGACAGGGGCGCCCTGGGGCGGCATGCCGACGTGCGGCATGGCGGAACGGCCGGTGCCGGTGGTGCCGTTGTCCCCGGGAACGGAGCCGGAGCCGTCGTTGCTCGGCGGATTGCCGTGGGTGGGTCCCGGGGTGAATGTGTCAGGCGGGGACTCGGACGTGGTCGAGGCTTCCTGGCGAGGAACAGGCTGATCCGGGGCGGGGCGGTCCGGTGCAGGTGCGGCGTCGGGCGCCGGAGTGGGGGCGGGCGCTGCATCCGGGTGAGTGGAGGGCGGTGGGCCCGGAGTGGGCTGGGCGGAAATGTTGGCCGGGTTGTTCTCGGGGGTCGGACGAGCCGCATCCGGGGTCTGGTCAGGCGTCGGCTGGGTGCTGATCGACTCGGGGCCGGGACCGGGTGTCGGGTGGGTACTGCCGGACTCGGGAACAGAGCGCGCGCGGTCCGGGGCGGGCTGAGTGCTGATGTTGTCGGGACTGTTGTCGGGACTGTTGTTGGGGTTGTTGTCCGGGTTCGGGCGGGCCGCGTCCGGGGTGGTGTCCGGTGTCGGCTGGGTGCTGATGGTGTCCGAGGGCGTGTTGTGGTCGGCGGCGGGGGTGCTGTGCGAGCCGGAGGAACCGGTGTCGGTACCGGCGTACGGATTGTGGTCGTTGCCGCCCTGGAAGCCGCTGTCGAAGGGGGAGCGCTGGTCCGGGGGCGGCAGGGGCTGCGCCCGGGGGACGTCTCGGTTGCCGTCCGGGCTCGGGGTGGCATTGCCGGAAGCGGAAGCGGAGGCGGCGGAGGGCGCGTGGCTGGAGCCGGCACCCGTGTCTGCGCTTGTGCTGGTTTCGCCTGGGCGGGGGGTGTGGGAGGAGCCGCCGCCCGCACT